>NZ_BAXF01000742.1:0-853 GCF_001310435.1 Arthrobacter sp. JCM 19049
AGCTGGTGGCGGTGCACGGCCAGTCCGACAGATCCGGTTGAAGGAGGCCGGCGCGCAGCGCGACGCCCTGGACCGCTTCGCCGGTGATGACTTTTCCCGCACCCTGGCCCGCTACCAGCGCAGCTACCGCCAGTGGCGCGAGGTCAGCCGTGAGCTGGCCAGCCTGAAGCAGGATTCGCGCGACCGGGTGCGGGAGGCGGAAAACCTGCGCCTGGCGCTGGAGGAGATCGACGGGATCGACCGCAGCCGGGGGAGGATGAGCAGCTGCGCGAGGCCGCCACGAAGCTGGGCAACGTCGAATCGCTGCGCAACGCCGCCGTCCAGGCCCACGGCATCCTGGACAGCGAGGATTTTGAGACCCCGGGCATCAACTCGCTGGTGGAAAGCGCGCGCGGGGTGCTGGCCGCCGCCGGGGGAGACGACCCGGCCTGCAGGGGTTTGCGGACCGCGCCGCGGAACTGGGCATCCTGGCCTCGGAGCTCTCCAGCGACATCTCGGCCTACCTGGCGGATCTGGACGAGGAGGGCCCCGAACGCCTGGCCCAGGTGGAGGCGCGGCGCGCGGAGCTGGGCAAGCTGCTGCGCAAATACGCCCCGAGCATCGATGAGGTGCTGCAGTGGGCCGACGCCTCCCGGACCCGGCTGGAGGAGCTGGGCGGGGATGACACCCGCATCACGGAACTGCAGGAGCGCAGCACCAAGCTGGGCAATGAGGTTTCCTCGCTGGCCGCGGAGCTGACCCGGGCCCGCACCAAGGCCGCCAAGCTGCTGTCCAAGCGGGTCAGCCAGGAACTGACCGCGTTGGCAATGCCCGACGCGAAACTGGTCGTGCAGCTGGAGGCGCTGGAGGAGCC
>NZ_BAXF01000743.1:0-857 GCF_001310435.1 Arthrobacter sp. JCM 19049
GGATCACCGTGATCGCGCTGCGGGTAGTGATCTGCCCTGCAGCAACGCCTCCAAGGTGCGCGGACACAACTGGCGCAACCCCTCGGCCACCAACAGGCGGGCATTGGTCGAGTACTCGGTGGTGCGGGTGGCCAAGGACGCCTCGGCCACGAAATTCTGCCGGATCACCTGCTCCGAGCCCGGCTTCACCCCGTACTTCTGGATACTGGCCAACTGCAGCGGATCAGTGATGTCCTTCTGCCGGTCCTGCAAATACGACAGCTCCAGCCCCTCGGCCAGCAACACCGCCTCAACGGCATCGAGCATCGAACGCAGCCGCCCCACCGTTCCCAACCGCTCCAACACCTCACCGGGGGACCCCGGCGCGGCCGCCAGCAACTCATCGGTCACGGCCGAGGCCAGGGGCTGGCACGCAATCTTGTAATCGATCCCGGCGTGCAGCACCCCGTCGATGCCCCAGTGGTCCCGAAAACCGCTGGGCAGGATCGGTAACCGGTGGACGTCATCCCCGGAATCGAAGATCTCTTTTCTGCCCATACCCCATCATCCAACCCCCACCGACACTATGACCCCGACCACAACCAGATGGGGAAAGCCGTGGGAGGTCGTTCTTCACGTGCCCTTCCGGCAGCGGAGGAAGTCTGGCTTCAGTGGTAGGTGGTGAGCGATGCGCAAGGCCAGTCGGCTGGATGTGACCTGAGACTTTTGGGGAAAACCCCACGGATGTCGGGGCCGCTAATAGTGTTCACTGCACCAAGATGCCACCAGGTCTCCTGCTGGTCGTGGCGGTTGCCGGCCAAGGACGCGGCAGGCCAAAGCCGTGGCCTTCCGGACGGTTCGGGCCCGCACGGCGCGGG
>NZ_BAXF01000744.1:0-851 GCF_001310435.1 Arthrobacter sp. JCM 19049
CAACCCCGAACCCACTGACCAGCCCGCCCAGCGCCGCCACGGCGGAGCCGGTCAGCAACGTACGCCGCGAAGGTTCAGCACGGCGGGTCGATGCCGGAACCCCGCTCATTTAGTGCCCTCCCCCGTGCTCCTCGTGGGTGCCTCGGTGTCCTGGGAGTGCTGCGAGTGGTAGCTTTCGTTCGCGCCGTCGTAGTTGCGGATGGGGAACTGCACGTCCTTGCTGGAGCCGTCGGCGAATTCCAGGCGCAGGGTGGCCACCTCGGCGGGCACCAACGGCTGCTTCAGGTCCATGAACATGATGTGGTTGCCGCCCGGGGCCAGTTCCACGCTCTGTCCGGCAGGAATCTGCAGCGCCCCCTCGATCTGCTGCATGACGGCATCGGTGCCTTGGCCGGCCATTTCATGGATCTGCAGGGTGTTGCCGTGTTCCTGGTCCACCACTGCCTCCAGCTCCACCGGCTGGTCGGAGTCGTTGCGCAGGGTGCCGAACGCGGCGCTCATTCCCTTTTCGGCGGCCTTCGCCCACGGGTCGGTAACGGTCAACGCGTCGGCCTGCCGGCTGGCGTGCTGTTCGTTGTGGCTGTTCTGGGCCGTTGGCTCCTGTGCGGTGCCGTCGGCTGGGGCGCAGCCGGTGAGCAGCAGGGCCGCCCCCAGGCCGAGGGCGGCAAGGGACTTGGTCGAGATCTTCTTTGACATCATGATTTGTTCGCTTTCTTGCCGCCGCGCGTGCTCACCAGGGTGCGCAGGGTAGGACTGGCGCGCCTCGCAGGTGGACCGGGAGGGCGTGCCGAATGGGCGCGCCACCCCGGAGAAATGCGTTGGGGTGCGCTGCAGCGGCGCGCGGCAACTGC
>NZ_BAXF01000745.1:0-852 GCF_001310435.1 Arthrobacter sp. JCM 19049
GGGAGGCGATTTCGGTGAACGCGGTGGAGGTGACGGCCAAATCCAGCATCATCGCCGAGCGGCGCAGCACCAGTTCCAGTTCGTCGACCGTGTAGAACTCCAGGTGCCGGTGAACCCGAACCGGTCACGCAGCGGCCGGGCAGCAGCCCGGCGCGGGTGGTGGCCCCGACCAGGGTGAACGGCGGCAGCTCCAGCGGAATGGAGGTGGCCCCGGCCCCCTTGCCCACGATGATGTCCACGCGGAAGTCCTCCATGGCCATGTACAGCATTTCCTCGGCCGGGCGGGACATGCGGTGGATCTCGTCCAGGAACAGCACCTCCCCCTCTGTCAGCGAGGAGAGGATCGCGGCCAAATCCCCGGCGTGCTGGATGGCCGGGCCGGAGGAGATGCGCAGCGGGGCGTTCATTTCCGAGGCGATGATCATCGACAAGGTGGTCTTGCCCAGCCCCGGGGGGCCGGAGAGCAGCACGTGGTCGGCGGTGCGTTCGCGGATGCGGGCGGCCTCCAGCACCATGGACAGCTGCTGGCGCACCCGCGACTGCCCGACGAAGTCGTCGAAGTTGCGCGGGCGCAGTGCCGCCTCCAGGGTGCGTTCCTCGGCACCGCTGGAGCGTCGGTGAGTTTGGTGGAATCGTTCACGCCATGTTCCTAGCTGTATTCCTATCGGGCGCGGGCGCCGGTGGACATGCTGCGCAGGGCCGCGCGCAGGATTTCGGGCACGTTGCCGGTTTCCACGATTTCCGGGGAGGCCTTGGCCAGCTTGCCCAGGGTGTTCTTCGCGTCCTTCTCGGTCCAGCCAGACCGGTGAGCGCCTCGATGACCTGCGGTTCCCACACCCCGGCGGTGCCCGG
>NZ_BAXF01000746.1:0-856 GCF_001310435.1 Arthrobacter sp. JCM 19049
GACATCGACTGGCGGGCCTGGCTACGACGTGCTGGCCTTCGTGACCCTGGAGGTGATGCACCGCGACATTGATGCGGTAATCTCCGCGCTGCGCGGGATCCCGAACATCCTGGAGGTCCATGAGATCTCCGGCAACGGCGATCTGTGGCTGCGCCTGGCCGCCATGGACACCCATCAGCTGCAGTCGGCGCTGCGCCAGATCCTGCGCATCCGCGGTGTGAACCGCTCGGAGACCACGTTCGCGCTGCACACCCACCTGTCCTACCGCTGCGCCCCGCTGCTGGAGCAGTACCGCCAGGACCACGGCTAGGCTTCCGCCGCCTGGGCCCAAATCACTGCCGCAGAAACACACCGATTTCAAGACTTCCTCTGGCTACCTCCACGCCCTAGGCTGGAGATACCAAGTAGCCACGAGGGGTGTTCCCCGGCTGAGGCAGGATACTCCTCGACAACCGAAGGAGTACGTCATGAGCCGCGATATGGAACCCGGGGACTTCGCCCCGCAGTACGGCAACGATCTGTACGAGCCCGACGACGGACGCGATTCGCAGGCCTATGAGGCTCCAGCGACATGCCCGAAACCATGCGCAACATCGACCCGCTGGCCCAGCGCGGTTACCTGCTCGACGACGACCTCGAAGAGGACTCGGACCTGGATAACGAGTTCACGGACGAAGACGATGCGGAAGAGGACGACGACGAGGACGAGGAGGACGACGTCCCGGTCGAGGACCTGGAAGAGGCCTAACACCTCGCAGAAGCGTCCTTTCGCCCCTTCCGGGTTCCGCCCCGAGCGGGGGCGGCGAACCCGGGGTACAACGCGCCCGGCTCCGCCCGGGATAGACGGCAGGGTAGG
>NZ_BAXF01000747.1:0-854 GCF_001310435.1 Arthrobacter sp. JCM 19049
GGATCGCGGGACAAGGCCGGCAAGCCGGTGGCCGGCGGCGGCTCCGGGCCGGAGCTGCTGCTGCAGTTTGTCTTTGCCCCGGGCACCAGTGAACAGCGTGCCCGCGAGGTCACCAATCGGGTCCACGAAACGCTGGCGAACAATCCGCAGTTTGCCGAAGCGGTGGACTCCCTGGAAATCAGCCTGCTGAGCGCACCAAGTTAAGAACCGAGCAAATTGAACCTTTAGGAGGGCAACAGCTTGAGCATGAAACGTTACTGGCAGATCCTTCGCCAACCGGCGATCGGCGGCCTGCTGGTGATCGGAATGATCGCACGACTTCCACACTCGGCGCTGAGCATGCTGCTGTTGCTGCACCTGGTTCTGAACCTGGGCCAGGACTGGGCCTCGGCCGGGATCGTGGTGGCCTGATGACCGTGGGCATCGCCGTGGGTGCTCCGTGGCGCGGGCACCAGGTAGACCAGTGGGGCTGCGCCGGGCGCTGATTCCCTCGATCATCATCGAAGTGGCGGTGTGGAGCACGGTGCCGCATGTGCCGCTGGTGTGGATCTATCCGCTGGCGTTCCTGGCGGGCTGTTCGCCCTGCCGGTCTTCTCCGTGGTGCGCACCGCGCTGGGCGTGATGACCACCGGCGAGCAACGACGCTCCTCCTTCGCCCTGGATGCGATGGCCACCGAGCTGGTGTTCATCGTCGGCCCGGCCTCCGCCGGCATCATCGCCACGCAGCTGGACACCACGCTCGGGCTGACCGCGGTGGGCATCCTCGGATCGCTGGGCGGGGTGGGGCTGTTCCTGCTGAACCCTCCCACCCGCAGTGAGGATCCCAAGGCGAAGGCCAAGAAGGCCAACGTGCA
>NZ_BAXF01000748.1:0-851 GCF_001310435.1 Arthrobacter sp. JCM 19049
GTCTCGGACCTGCTGGCCGAGGACGACGAGGACAACCTGGCCCTGCACCTGGGGGCGGCGCTGGCCACCACCGGGCGGGACAAGCTGGTCTTCGCCTCCGACGCCCAGGCGCTGGCCGGGTTCGGGGACTGGGCCGAGCAGCTGATCGCCGAATCCACCGGCAAGCTGGGCAAGGGGATCCTGCCGGTGGTCGCCCACCTCAACGCCCCGGAGCTGCGTGACCCGGCCGGCGATGTGATGCCGCTCTACCTGTACGGGCAGCTGCCCGACGAGGTGGCCGAGGACACCACCGCCATCCACTTCTCCGCCCCGCTGGCGCCGCGTTCCTGATCTTCGAATACGCCACCGCGGTGGCCGGCTACCTGCTTCAGCTGAACCCGTTTGACCAGCCCGACGTGGAGGCCGCCAAGCCGCCGCCCGCACCCTGCTGGACGCCCCGTCCGCAGGGGAACCGGACGCGGTGTTCGGCGCCATCGAGGTCTACGGTTCCACGGCCGACAGCCTGGCCGATGCGCTGGAACAGCTCACCGCCCAGCTGCCGGAGAACGGCTACCTGGCCATCCAGGCCTACCTGGACCGGCACGGGGATGCGCAGCTGCAGTCGCTGCGCGACGTGTTGGCCGAACGCACCGGACGCCGGTGACCTTCGGCTGGGGTCCGCGCTTCCTGCACTCCACCGGCAATACCACAAGGGCGGCCGCGCACCGGGGTCTACCTGCAGCTGACCACCCAGTCGCAGCGGGACGTGCAGATCCCCGGGCGCAGCTTCGGCTTCGCCGGTCTGATCGCCGCGCAGGCCTCCGGGGACGCGAACGTGCTGTGCGATGAGAAGCACGCCCGCCCGGTGCCTG
>NZ_BAXF01000749.1:0-849 GCF_001310435.1 Arthrobacter sp. JCM 19049
CCGCGCAACATCGCGCTGGAGCTGGCGCAGGCCGCCGCCACCGTGGTGGTGCACCGTCCGGGCACCTCGGTGTGCAGCACCGCGGACCTGCGGGCCCACCTGGGCGGCGCGTCACGGGTGCACTTCGATACGGGGGATCTGGCGCAGGCCATTGCCCGGCACCGTGAGGACGGGCAGAGCGTGGTGCTGACCAACGGCTGTTTTGATGTGCTGCACCGGGGGCACACCAGCTACCTGGAGCAGGCCAAGGAGCTGGGCGATGTGCTGGTGGTGGCCCTGAACTCGGATGAGTCGGTGCGCCGGCTCAAGGGCGAGGGGCGGCCGGTGAATCCGGTCGCCGACCGGGCCGCGGTGATTGAGGCGCTCAGCTGCGTGGACTATGTCACGGTCTTCGACTCGGACACCCCGGTGCCGTTGATCCAGTCGCTGCAGCCGGAGATCTACGCCAAGGGCGGGGACTACACCGAGCAGATGCTCGCCGAGAGCGCCAGCGTGCGCGAGTACGGCGGTCAGGTGCGGATCCTGGACTACGTCTCGGATCATTCCACCACCGGACTGCTGCGCCGCATGTCCCAGCAGGGGGCGGCCGGCAACGGCGCGGCGGCCCAGGTCGCCGAACAGTCCCCGGAAGCGGGAGGCTGAGATGGCGGGCACAATCCCAAGTCTGCAGGTGTTGATTCCCAGCTTCGCGCGGGAAGCGGAACTGGCGGTCACCCTGGCCGGATTGGCCGGCCAGCAGGACTGTGAGTTCGGCGTGATCATCGCCGACCAGAACGACGCGACGCCCGGGTGGGAACACCCTGCCGTGGAGGCGATGGTCCGGGTGCTGCGCACCCAGGGCCGGACGAT
>NZ_BAXF01000750.1:0-847 GCF_001310435.1 Arthrobacter sp. JCM 19049
CCGCGTGGGAGCCATCAGCCGCAACCTGCCGGAGTCGGTGTCCTTCAGCAGCTGGCGAGGCGTGATCCAATGCGAATCCAGGGCTTCGGTGGTCTGGTGCCGCGGCTGCTGGCCAGCGTCGAGTCCGGCCACATAGAAGAAGGTGTCAAAACGCTTTGGATGGCCGAGCGGGGTAATCCAGTTCGCCCACGGCACCAGCTGGCAGGGGTGCAGGCGGGCGCCGGTTTCCTCCCAGACCTCCCTGATGGCCGCGGCCGCCACTACGGCGGAGGCGAAGTGCGATTGCTGTTCGCCCAAGGCCCACAGCGAGGTGTTCCGCCACAGCTGGGCGTGTCCGGCAGCCACCCGTTCGGGAATCGTGTCTACCGCCGCCGCGTCTTGCTCGTCGACGCGCCCGCCGGGGTACACGACCACCCCGGGGGCAAAATCCATGGTCCGGGTCCGGTGCTGGATAAAGACCTCTAGCCCGTGGACCGATTCCCGCAGCAGCAGTACGCTGGCGGCCCGTTGCACCGTTACCGCCTCGTGCGCCGCCCGCTGTGCCGCGGTGCGCTGCGGTTCTGGCCAGTTCTGCTCCATGGCTCCCAGTATGGCCGATCTGGACGGTGAGTGCCGCCTTGGCGTGGGGCACCGGGAGAAGCCGCGCACCGCGGCTTTGCAAAAATACACGGCGCCGGGGTGTTGTTCCCGCCGCGAGGCTTGGCACGATGGGAATCAAGAGGACGCCGTACCCCGGAAGGAAAATGCCATGGCAACCAATGAAACCGCCCGTGGGCAGGTACCGGGCAATGAAGGGCTCGCCGGGCGTCGGGCCATTGTCACCGGTGGGGGCGGCGGCATCGGCCTG
>NZ_BAXF01000751.1:0-846 GCF_001310435.1 Arthrobacter sp. JCM 19049
CCCCGCGGGCGTCCAGCGCGTCGCGGATCCGGTCATCGGCCAGCTGCACCTGGCGGATCACATCCAGCACCGTGGGCAGCGGGTGCTCCGGGGTGCGGTCGGTGTAGAAAGTCAGCTCCTCCAGGGTTTCGGTGGCCAGTTCGCTGGCCAGCTCCCCGGCCTCGTGCCCGCCCATGCCGTCGGCCACCGCGAACACGGTCGGGGTGATCAGGATGGCGTCCTGGTTCTCGGTGCGCCGCATCCCCACGTGGGTGCGTCCGGCGGCGACCAGGCCGAAGCCCGCCACCGATTTGGCCTGGCTCATCAGTCGATCACCAGCCGTCCACCCTCACCGGCGGAGAGCAGGTAGGCTGGATGTCCCCGAACCCGCGCACCGAGGTGATCTCCTGGGCGGTGAGCACGAAGCGTTCGTCGTTGCGCAGCGTATTGGCGGTGATCGCGTCGGTGAGCACCGTGCCCGGTTCGGCCAGGGAGGTCAGCCGGGCGGCCAGGTTCACGGTCGGCCCGTAGATGTCCCCCAGCCGGGAGAGCAGCCGTCCCCATACCACCGCGACCCGGGTCTTGGGCAGCAGCTCA
Source organism: Arthrobacter sp. JCM 19049 (assembly GCF_001310435.1). NCBI lineage: Bacteria > Bacillati > Actinomycetota > Actinomycetes > Micrococcales > Micrococcaceae > Arthrobacter > Arthrobacter sp. JCM 19049. The sequence goes on from NZ_BAXF01000751.1 coordinate 577, forward strand.
TCGGCCTCGAACTCCTTGGCCAGGGCCAGGGAGATGAGGCCCCGGCCTGCGGGGTTTCGGCCACGAAGAGCACTTCGTCGCCGATGGTCTTCACCAGCCGGCCGCCGCCCACCGAGATGATCTCGGCGCTCTTGGCCTCAAAGCGCTGCACCAGCTGGGCCAGGGTGCGTTCGTTCATGCGGCGCGAGAGCGAGGTGTAGGAGACCAGGTCGGCGAAGCCGACGGCGCGGGCCAGCGGCAGCGGGGTGTCGTCGTCGTCCTCCCGCTGTG
>NZ_BAXF01000752.1:0-842 GCF_001310435.1 Arthrobacter sp. JCM 19049
GGGGCCGTTAACGCACCGTGGCCCAAGGCAGGTTGATCTGCCTTGGGGCCACGGTGCGCGTTCGCGACGTTAGCTGTTGCCCAGCCCGAAGACCCGCGCATCCTGGCGCAGCCGTGAGGCTTCGCGGCGCCGGCCGGTGGGCCAGCAGGTGATCAGCACGATGATGACCACCAAGAGCAGCAGCACCGCCAGGCTGATCGCCGAGTCAATCCAGAACTGCTGCGGGTAGAGACGGATCAGCGTGTCGGTGACGTAGAACGTCCAGCTGCCCTCGGAGAAGAACAGCTCATGGAACTTGGTGAAGAAGCCCTGCCAGCCGATCACGGCGGCGACCACCAGCGCGGCCATCAGCCGAGCGTAATCAGCGCCCCGGCGAACAGCCCGCGGCGCACTCCCCCGGCGTAGCGGCGCATCAGGTAGACGATCAGCACGATCGCCAGCACCGCCAGCACCGCCCCGAGCACGTACGCGAACCCGATCAGGTTCTTCACATCCACCATGTGCTGCACCTCGGCGTCGGTGAACAGCGCCGAATCATCCGCCTGACGCAGCCCGGAGAGGTATTCGGGGCCGGCGAAGTTGTTCAGGTAATCCACCCCGTAGCTGCCATAGGTCAGCCGTTCGGGCCAGGAGAAGCCGTAGGCGTCGGCCGGGAAGCCGGGGCGGCCATAGGCCAGGGCCAGGAAGGCGGGGGTGGCGACCAGGCGGATCGCGGCGATCAGCGACAGGACCGGGAAGATCAGGGCCAGCAGCACCTGGGCGGTGCGTCCCAGGGGCGGCTTGGAGTTCAGGGCACGCTCCCGGGCGACCCGCGCTTCACGGCGGCCTCGGAGGGCTCGGGT
>NZ_BAXF01000753.1:0-841 GCF_001310435.1 Arthrobacter sp. JCM 19049
CGTGAAGCGTTCCGGGTTGGGCGCGGCGTCGCGCACCGACTCGGCGCACTCGCGCAGCCGCCGGAAACTGGCCCGCACCATCGCCTGGTCGGTGGAGTGGGCCGCCATCGTCATCAGCCCGCGCAGTTCCAGGCGGTCCAGGGGCTTTAGCGCGGCGGCCAGTTCGGCGGCCTCGTCGGCCTGGATCCCGGATTTGGTGTCCTCGCCGGACGTGTTGACCTGGATGTAGACCTCCAGGGTCCGCTCGGCGGCCTCCAGTTGGCGCTGCAGGGTCTCGGCCAGGCGCAGCGAGTCCAGGGCGTGGAACTCGTGGGCAAAACGGGCCACGAACTTGGCCTTGTTGCGCTGCAGGGGCCCGATGATGGCATAGCGCAGGTGGGTCAGGTCCGCCAGCTCCTCGCTCTTGGCCAGGGCCTCCTGCACCTTGTTCTCCCCCAGCGTGTCAACGCCGGCGGCGATGGCCAGGCGCAACCGCTGGGAGGGGATGGTCTTGGTTACCGGCAGCAGCCGTACGTCCTTCGGGTCCCGGCCGACCGCGGTGGCCGCCGCGGCGATGCGCTGGTGAACCGCCTGCAGGTTGTGGGTGAAATCCTCGATGGTCGCGGCGTGCGCCGCAGCTGGTTGCGATGTCATGAAAGCGTACAGGCCTCTTCTTCAACGTAGTCGATCTGAACGTCCGCAAAACGTGGTGCCCCGGCGGGCACGGTCCTGCTTAAGCATAGGCTCCTACGGGCGTGGGCTTCACATTTGACGCAGCAGCCCGCCGATGTCCGGGCGGGTGTCGATGATGCTGCGGATCGGGCCCAACACGGCGGCGACACTGGCCCGCCGGGTGAGCGCG
>NZ_BAXF01000754.1:0-839 GCF_001310435.1 Arthrobacter sp. JCM 19049
CCGGCAGCTGGCGCAGCGTCGCTCGGTGCCCGAGACGACGGTGGGGAAGAAGTCCGCCAGCTCGGCGGCGTTCAGCACGGTGCGGGCGTTGCGCGAGGAGGAGACCACCGCCACGTCCAGCCCGGCATCCAACACCTGGTTCAAGAAGTCCAAGGACCCCTGGTAGGGGGCGATGCCCTCCCGTTCCAGGATGTCGATGAACACGTCGTTCTTCAGGTTCCCAGCGCGCACACGGTCTCAAACCCGGGCAGGTCCCGCCCGGTGCCGTGCGGCAGGCTGATGCCCCGCGAATCCAGCACCGCCTGCACCCCGTCGTAGCGCGGGCGCCCGTCAACCAGCGTGAAGTAATCATCCAGGGTGTAGGGCGCCGCCTCGGGGTGGCGGGCCGAGAGGAACCGGTCAAACAGCTCCTGCCAGCCTCGCGGTGCACCTGGGCGGTGGGGGTCAGCACCCCGTCCAGGTCGAAGAGCACGGCTTTGAAGTCACGGTGTCGGTACATCGGACGCGAAGAGTTCACAGGCAAAATCCTTTGGTGGAGGACAAACTGGCCGTCAGCCCCACGGTAGCAACATCGGGGCTTGCGGCGACATACTACGATGGAATACGTGGCTCACTGGATAGACGTGTGGAACAGCAATGAATGGCGTGAGGACACCGCCGCCTGGATCGATGCCGCGTGCGAGGCCTATGGCATCCAACGTGAGGGGGACGTGGACTTCTGGCCCGCCACCCTGCAGCAGATCAGCGCCCTGGTGCGCACCGACGCCGCCGATTTGATCTTCACCGCCACCGCCCCGGGCCTCACGGCCGAGGCGGCGATCACCGTGGCGGCCGGGCAG
>NZ_BAXF01000755.1:0-840 GCF_001310435.1 Arthrobacter sp. JCM 19049
CTGGGGTGCGGTCGATGCCCACGCACAACGGCCCGTTCGCCTCCATCGCCACCCGCAGCCGGTTGCCGAAATGATCCATTTCGGTGTTCCCGGCCGCGGCGTGTCCCGCCCCGGCGCTAGCCACGGCCGCCTGCCGAGACCAGGTCCGGGTGCTCCTGCAGGCTGGTCACATCCCAGCTGTAGTGGCGCAGCGCGTCGATGGCCTGCACCGCGGCACCGAACTCGGCCACGGTGGTGATGATCGGGGTGCCCACGCTGGTGGCAGCCGCGCGGATCTCGTAGCCGTCCCCGCGCGCTCGGAGCCCGAGGGGGTGTTCAGGATCAGCCGATCTGGCCCTCGGTGATCATGTCCACAATGGTTTCCCCGCCCTCGTGGACCTTGTTGACCACGGTGGTGGGGATCCCGTTGCGGCGCAGCACCTGGGCGGTGCCGCCGGTGGAGACGATCTCGAACCCGTTGTCGGACAGGTGCTTGACCGGCAGCACGATCGAGCGCTTGTCCCGGTTGGTGACCGAGACGAACACCTTCCCGGCGGTGGGCAGCGGGTTGTTCGCCGCGGCCTGGGACTTGGCGAAGGCGGTGTCGAAGTACTTGTCGATGCCCATCACCTCGCCAGTGGAGCGCATTTCCGGCCCGAGCAGCGAGTCGACGACCTTGCTGCGGGGTGCGGAAGCGGCTGAAGGGCAGCACGGCCTCCTTCACCGCCACCGGAGCGGTTTCCGGCAGGTGGGTGCCATCGCCCTGGGCTGGCAGTATGTCCCCGCGCAGCTGGGCAATGCTGCGGCCCGCCCCGATCATCGCCGCGGCCTTGGCCAGCTGCACGCCGGTGGCCTTGGAGG
>NZ_BAXF01000756.1:0-838 GCF_001310435.1 Arthrobacter sp. JCM 19049
CCGGACAGCGCGTCCTCCAGCTCGCCGGGCGGGATCTTGCAGGCGCAGCCGCCGCCGTGGGCGTAGCCGGTCAGCCGCACCTGATCCGCGTGCGGGGCGCCGTTGTGCAGGGTGGTGTTCTTCTCCATGACGTGTTCCGGGATTGGTCCGGCGGCAGCCGCCGCCGCAATCCCGTGTTCCCCTTCCCATCCAGGTGTTGGTTCGTGCGCCCATTGCCCCGCGGCCGGTGCGCCCTGCGGTGGCACATCGATGCGGGAGGTCATGAGCTCCATCACATCGTGGCACATATCCCGGACTCCCGAGCGAAATGATGGCCGGATGTGAAGCCGGCTGCCAGGGTGGCCGGGGCGGGAATGAACAGCAGGCTGAGTGCCGGCGCCGCCGGGACCCGGGGCGGTGTTAGCATGATCACGGAGGCGTCCGGGTCCTGGTGGGCCCCCCGGTCTTCAAAACCGGTGAGACCGAGCATCTCGGTCTGGCGGGTTCGATTCCCGTCCGCTTCCGCCAACAGCCAACGCTCCACAGACTTTTGGAAGGGGCCCGTGGGCACCACCGACCGCGCCGACTCATCCCGCGCACCGACCGGTTGCTGGCCCACGAGCCGATCCGCCGCGCCGAGCAGCGCCTAGGTCCGAATCTGGTGCGCGGCATCATCCGCCAGGTGCAGGACCAGGCCCGGGCCGGGACCTGGCCCCCGAAGAGGTGGAAGACCAGGTGGTCGCGGCGCTGGCCCGGCACCGGCCCACCAGCTGCGCCCGGTACTCAACGCCACCGGCATCATCGTGCACACCAACCTGGGCCGCGCGCCGCTCTCCGCCTCCGCCCGTGAGGCCTGGTG
>NZ_BAXF01000757.1:0-840 GCF_001310435.1 Arthrobacter sp. JCM 19049
CAGCCGCTGCAGCACCTGCTCGGCGGTGCCGGCGGAGAAGGCGTGGTCGATCCAGCCTGTTCGGCCTGCAGCGCGCTGGCCGGCACCGAACCGTGCAGCAGCTCCAGCGCGGAGATCAGCTGCGCCGGTTCCAGACCCACCAGTCATCGAGCTCATCGAGCAGCCCGGCAGCGGTCTGCGGGTCGATGACCAAGTCGGCGAACCCCAGGAACGGGGCGTCGGCCCCGGTGAAGCTGGCGGCGGTCATCGCGAAGTACTCGCCGAAGTGTCCCGGAGCCATGGCCAGCAGGTGGCTGCCGCCCACGTCCGGGGTGTAGCCGATGCGGGCCTCGGGCATGCCCATGCGCGCATCACTGGTCACCACCCGCACCGGGGCGTGGCTGGCCAGCCCAATCCCGCCGCCCATGGTGATGCCGTGGGCGATGCTCAGCACCGGCTTGGGATAGACCGAGAGGAAATGGTCGATCCTGAACTCCAGCTCCAGCAGCTGCAGGAAGGCGCTGTGGTCCCCGCTGGTCACGGCCTGGTGGAAGGCGGCAATGTCCCCGCCGGCGCAGAACCCGCGCTCGCCGCGGCCGGTGAGCACCACCAGCTGGATCTGCGGGTCATCGGCCCAGCGGCGCAGCACCACATCCAGCTCGCTGAGCATCTCAAGGTTCAGTGCGTTGAGCTTTTCCGGCCGGTTCAGCTCCAGGTGTCCTATCGGTCCGAGGGTTCGTGAAACCACCAGTTCGCTCACAGTGCTCCTTGTCTCGTTGCTGTGTTTGGTCCGGGGCCAGTGCCGCCGGGGCGGGCCCACCACCGAGTATGCCAAGGATTGCCGGTTTGCGCCGGATCCGC
>NZ_BAXF01000758.1:0-838 GCF_001310435.1 Arthrobacter sp. JCM 19049
GCACGGAGAGGAAGACGTCGTGCAGCGCCCCGTCCAGGCGTAGCAGGGACAAGTTGGCGCCCAGGTCCACGCTGCGCCGGGCCACCACCTGAACGTTCAGGGCCACATCCGCCCGGGTGGCGTCCGGGGTCCAGCGCGGCAGCAGGTAATCACGGGCGGAGAGCAGCACCAGCACCGGCTGCTGCAGCTCCAGGCCCTTCGCCACGGTGGCCTGGGCGCGGAACACGGCGTTGACGAACCCGGTGGTGATCCGAAAGCTGCGGGGGACGCCACTGCAGGTTGTAGTCCCATTCCCCGTCGTAGGCGCTGGAGACGCTGCGGGTGTAGAACCCGGGGTCCACCCGCGGCAGTTCCCGCAGCGGGTTCAGCCGCGAGCCGGCTGCGAACAGCGCGGAGATTGCGGTGCGCCCGAACTCGGTGGCCTGGAATTCCAGCCAGGGGCTGTTGAGCACCAGCGCATCCACCTTTTGCGGGTTCTGCGCCGCGTACAGGGATGCGGTCAGCCCGCCGGTGGAATGCCCCAGCAGCACCACCCGGTTCTGCGGGTGCTCGGCGCGCATGATCCGGTGGGCGGCATCCAGTTCGGCGAAATACTCCTGCAGGTCCGTGATGTATCCCGGTGTGCTTTGCGCGGTGAGGTTGCGCCCGTAGTTGCGCAGGTCCACCGCGTAGAAGTCCGCCCCGGCGGCGCTGAAGAACTCGGCCAGCTCGCGCTGGAAGAAGTAGTCGGACCAGCCGTGCAGGTAGAGCACCGAGTGCCGCGCAGCACTCCGCCCACGGTGCGGCGCCAGCGGGCCGGACGGTGCCGGATGAGGGTGGCCTGCTCAGCGTCGGGCAA
>NZ_BAXF01000759.1:0-837 GCF_001310435.1 Arthrobacter sp. JCM 19049
CCGGCGCCGGTCGCCCCGACGCAGACGGTCAGCACGGTCAGCGGCTGCATGATCAGGCCATGCCGGCCAGCGGGAACACCAGGACCAGGGAGGCCAGCCCAAACCCGATGGCCGCGGTGAGGGTGGGGATCATGACCGACTTCACCCGGGCCCGGTTCATCAGCTCGTAGGGCATGCCCAGCCGGTTCAGCCCGTGGTACAGGTCCGCCCGGTCCAGGGTGGCGGCGGCCTGGGTGATCGTGCTGGAGGCGGCCACGCAGATGAAGCTCACCGCCAGGGTCAGCAGCACCCCGCTCAGCACGTCCTGGCCCAGGTACTGCTCCCATCCGGCGCTGCCGGTGTCCCCGGTCAGCTGCATCATCGCCGCGCCGGTGCCGCCGACCACGGCGATGAGGCGGCCATCGCCACCCCGGAGACCTGGCGCCAGGCCTGCTGTGGGGATTCCAGGATCATCCGGGCCGCCAGCAGTTGCGCCCCGTCCTGGGCCTTGCGCAGCTTGGCACGGCCCACCATGACCACCAGCCACGGGCCGACCAGGTTCATCACGCCCAGCCCCATTCCCATGCCCAGCACCAGGATCACCAGCATCGTGGCCAGATCCCGGGCGATGACATCCAGGTAGGTGAACACGTTGTACAGCACCACCAGCACGCCCAGGGCGATCAGGGCGCGCACCCAGCGGGGCTTGGGGGTCAGTGCGCGGCGGCGCACGGCCAGCGGGGTGATCACCAGTTTGCGCAGTCCGATCAGTGAGCTGATCACCGAAAGCACCGCCACCGCCAGCAGCACCCCGACCACCACCAGCACGGAGGCGTAGACCGCGTTGCCCAGCGCCCG
>NZ_BAXF01000760.1:0-831 GCF_001310435.1 Arthrobacter sp. JCM 19049
CCGAGCCAACGTCTCCGCCGCCGCCGGACACGGCAAGCCTGCCGAGGTGCTGATCTCCGAGGCCAACTCCCGCAACGCCTCGATGATCGTGGTCGGCAACGTCGGCATGCGCGGCCTGGGCCGCGTGCTGGGTTCGGTCGCCTCCTCGGTCGCCCACTCGGCACCGTGCGATGTGCTGGTTGTGAAGACCGACAAGTAGGACACTGCGCGCCGCAGATGCGTGGCCACCGGGATCCGGCGGCCACGCATTAGTCTTTAAGCGTGCAACAGCTACGCATTACCTACGCCGCCGGGGTGGTTCCGGGCAAATGGATTGACCGTTTCGCCCAGCGCTACCCGCAGATCGAGCTCAGCGCCCGGCGCCACGACGCCGGGCCGATCCTGGAGGAACTGTCCGCCGGGCGCGCCGATGTGGTGTTCGTGCGCTACGCCCCCGGGCAGTCGCCTAAGGACGAGACCCGCCACGTGATCCCGCTCTACCAGGAGCTGGAGGTGGTGTGCGCCGCCCGTGAGCACGACGTGGAGTACTACGACGAGAGCATTCCGGCCGCCGAGGTGGAAAAGTTTGCGCTGCTGGACCTGGCGGACTACCTGCCCGAGCGCGGCGGGGTGGAGATGGCGCTGGAGGTGGTGGCCAGTGGCGCGTTCGTGGCCCGCATGCCGATGAGCCTGGCCCGGCTGCACGCCCGCAAGGACGTCATCCACCGCGTGATCGAGGACGGGCAACCCACCCAGATCGGCATTAGCTGGCCGGTGGACGCGGCGAATCTTGAGATCGTGGAGGAGTTCATCGGGGTGGTGCGCGGGCGCAGCGCCACCAGTTCCCGGCAG
>NZ_BAXF01000761.1:0-830 GCF_001310435.1 Arthrobacter sp. JCM 19049
CAGCCGGCCTGGGCGGTGCGCTCCAGCAGGTTCTTGCCGCGCCGGGAGGAGTCCGGCAGCTTGATCGGGTACTCGCCGGTGAAGCAGGCGGTGCACAGCCGCTCGCGCGGCTGGTTCGTGGCCGAGATCATCCCGTCCTCGGAGATGTAGGCCAGGGAGTCCGCGCCGATCGACTTGGCGATCTCATCCACGGCGGCGCCGTTGGCGATCAGTTCGGCGCGGGTGGCGAAGTCAATGCCGTAGAAGCACGGCCACTTCACCGGCGGGGAGGAGATCTTCACATGCACCTCGGCGGCGCCGGCCTCACGCAGCATGCGCACCACGCGCGCTGGGTGTTGCCGCGCACGATCGAGTCGTCCACCACCACCACGCGCTTGCCCTTGAGCACCGATTCCAGGGCGTTGAGCTTGAGCTTGATCCCCAGCTGGCGCAGGGTCTGGCTGGGCTGGATGAAGGTGCGCCCCACGTAGGAGTTCTTCACGAAGCCGTGGGTGAAGGGGATCCCGGATTCCTCGGCGTAGCCGATGGCCGCCGGGGTGCCGGATTCGGGAACCGGGATCACGATGTCGGCCACCGCGGTGTTCTCGCGGGCCAGCTGGCGGCCCATCTCCACGCGGGATTCGTAGACCGAGCGCCCGGCGATGGAGGCGTCGGGGCGGGCCAGGTAGACGTATTCGAATACGCAGCCCTTCGGGTTGGCCTGGGCGAAGCGCTGGGAACGGACCCCGGCCTCGTCGATGGCGATCAGCTCACCCGGTTCGATTTCACGGATGAAGGACGCACCCACGGTGGCCAGGGCCGGCTGCTCGGAGGCCACCACCCAGCCGCGG
>NZ_BAXF01000762.1:0-824 GCF_001310435.1 Arthrobacter sp. JCM 19049
GCGCTGAGCAAGGTCGCCAACGAGGTCGGCGGCACCGCCCTGCAGCTGGATGTCACCGCCCAGGACGCCGGGCAGCGGATCATCGAACACGCCGCCAGCGCCACGGCCGGCTGGACCTGGTGGTGCACAACGCCGGGATCACCCGGGACAAGCTGCTGGCCAACATGGACGCCTCCCGCTGGGATTCGGTCATCGCGGTGAACATCGCCTCCCAGCTGCGGATGAACGAGCAGCTGCTGGCCGCGGACCTGCCCGGGCTGCGCGTGGTGTCCCTGGCCTCCACCTCCGGGATCGCCGGCAACCGCGGGCAGACGAACTACGCCGCCTCCAAGGGCGGGGTGATCGGCATGGTGCGCGCCAGCGCCGCGGACTTCGCCGCCCACGGCGGGACCATCAACGCGGTGGCCCCCGGATTCATTGAAACCGACATGACCGCCAAGATCCCGCTGGGTACCCGCACCGTGGCCCGCATGGTGATGCCCTCGCTGATGCAGGGCGGGCTGCCGCTGGACGTGGCCGAGACCATCGGCTTCCTCTCCTGGGACGCGTGCGCCGCGATCAACGGGCAGACCCTGCGCGTGTGCGGCCAGTCGCTGGTGGGGGCCTGAAATGGGTATCGAAATCGTTGACCAGCTGCCCACCATGGGCCAGGTCTACGCCCGGACGGTCAAGACCCTGGGGCGCAAGGCCAAGAACCGGTGCTGCCCGAGCTGACCCTGGTCAAGCACGGGGCGCAGGCCGATGCCAGAAGCTGGCCGAATTCCGCCGCGCCGTGGGCGCGCGCATGAACGGCCAGCTGCCCAGCCTCTACGTGCATTCGCTGG
>NZ_BAXF01000763.1:0-820 GCF_001310435.1 Arthrobacter sp. JCM 19049
CCCGCACCTGGAGGTCGCCGCCGCAGCGGGATCGAAACCGATCACGGTGGTGGTCGACGCGTCACTGCGCTCCTCGGACCCGGATGTGCTGGCCGTCGGGGACATCGCCCAGGCGTTCAACACGACGCTGCGCCGCCAGCTGCGGGTGGAGCACTGGGACAACGCGATCCGCCAGGGCAAGCTGGCCGCGGCCACGCTCACCGGCGCCGACGAGCAGTATGACTGGCTGCCCTACTTCTTCACCGACCAGTTCGAGCTGGGAATGGAGTACGTCGGGGACCGCCAGGACGGGGACGCCGATGTGGTGCGCGGGGACATGGACGAGGGCGAGTTCATCATGTTCTGGCTGCGTGAGGGGCGGATCACCGCGGCGATGAACGTGAACATCTGGGATGTGAACGACACGCTGCGTTCCCTGGTGGGCCAGCGCATCGACCCGGAACGGCTGCAGGACACCTCCATCGAGCTGGGGCAGCTGGCCGCCGGACAGTAGGAGCCGGCCCCGGGTGATGGGAGCCGCGCCGCGGACCACCGGTGAGAGCGGCCCGACACCGCAATGCGGCCTGCGACACTGTGCGCCGGACCGGCAAGGTACCTACGATGAGCTCATGACACAGCATCAGGTGGACTTGGCAATCATCGGCGCCGGCTCGGGCAACACGCTGCTCACCGACTACTGGGACGACAAGCAGGTCGCCATCGCGGAAAAGGGGCCGTTCGGCGGCACCTGCCTGAACGTGGGCTGCATCCCCACCAAGATGTTCGTGCGCCCGGCCGAGCTGGCCCGCACCCCCGTCGAGGCGCAGCGGCTGAACGTGTC
>NZ_BAXF01000764.1:0-822 GCF_001310435.1 Arthrobacter sp. JCM 19049
GCCAGGGACACCGAGCCGGGCGAGCATGCCCAGCCCCACGACCCGGCGCTCAACCCAAAACCTGAGACCACTTCCCGCGCGGAGGACACCAAATGACGATTCTGCGACTGGCTCTTTCCGAGCTGCAGCGCATGACCCGCGGCACCCTGCCCAAGCTGGCGATTATCGCCCTGAGCTGTGTGCCGCTGCTGTACGGGGCCATGTACCTCTATGCCAACTGGGATCCGCAGTCCCACCTCTCCGGCGTGCGCGCCGCCCTGGTCAACCTCGATGAGGGAGCCGAGAAGTCCGGCAAGGACCTGAAGGTCGGTGAGGATGTCACCGAGTCCCTGCTGGAGGACGGCACCTTCGGCTGGGAGCTTGTGGGTTCCGAGCAGGAAGCCTATGAGGGGGTGGCCAACGGCGACTACTCGTTCGCCATGACCATCCCCAAGGACTTCTCCGCCAACCTGGCCTCCCCGGCCGACTTCGACAAGGCCAAGCAGGCCCAGCTGAAGATCACCACCAATGACGCCAACAACTTCATGGTGGGCACGTTCGCCGACACCCTGGCCAATGAGGTGCACAACTCGGTGGCCAAGGAAGTGGGCACCCAAACCGCCGACTCGATGATCGCCGGATTCGTGGACATCCACTCCTCCATGGCCGACGCCGCTGATGGCGCAGGCCAGGTCTACGACGGCACCCTGCAGCTGAAGGACGGGGTCGCCACGCTTTCGGACGGCACCAAGCAGCTGGTCGACGGCGGCAAGCAGCTGGCCGACGGCACGGTGGAACTGCACGATGGCGCCAAGACGCTGAAGCAGGGCACCGGGGACCTGG
>NZ_BAXF01000765.1:0-817 GCF_001310435.1 Arthrobacter sp. JCM 19049
CCTCGGTGCGCGGCGGGGCGTCGCCGCGCTTCGCGTCCCGGGTGAAGGAGACCAGCCCGGAGTGGATTTTGGGGGCCGGCCAGAACACGTTCATGCCGATGACCCCGGCCTTACGCATGGTGCCGTACCAGGCGCCCTTGACGGAGGGCACCCCGTAGATCTTGCTGCCCGGGACGGCGCTCATCCGGTCGGCCACCTCATCCTGGACCATGACCAGGCCGTGGCGGATGGAGGGGAAGTGCTCCAGCAGGTGCAGCACGACCGGCACGGCCACGTTGTAGGGCAGGTTGGCCACCAGCGCGGTGGGCTCATTGGGCAGTTCGGTGACCTTCAGTGCGTCGCTGAGGATCACGGTGAGATCCGCTTCGCGTCCAGGACGGAACTCGGCGACGGTTTCGGGCAGCCGTCGGGCCAGCGGCGGGTCAATTTCCACTGCCACCACCTTCGCGGCGGCGTCCAGGATGCCCAGGGTCAGCGAGCCGAGGCCGGGTCCGACCTCCAGCACCGTCTGGCCGGGGTCAAGGTCCGCGGCGGCGACGATGCGCCGGATTGTGTTCCCGTCGATCACGAAATTCTGGCCCAGGGTTTTGGTGGGACGGATGCCCAGTTCATCGGCCAGGCGTCGGATCTCGGTGGCTCCCAGGAGCGGCAGGGGTTCTTCAGGCATCACGCTCCAATACTAGTTCAGCGCCCGGCCCGCATTCAGCCCCGCCGCGGCGCCCATAGAACAGCGACGCGACCGCCCGGTGGGGTGGTGTCGCTGTGGGGGAAATTCGTGGTTCTAGAGCAGGCCGAGCTTGCGGGCACAGGCCGGCCA
>NZ_BAXF01000766.1:0-817 GCF_001310435.1 Arthrobacter sp. JCM 19049
GCCTGGTGGGACGCGATCTGGCCGACCCGGCCAGCCTGCGGGAACTGGGGCACCGCGTCGGGGCGAGCGCACGCACCCTCAGCCGCCTTTTCCAGGCCGAAACCGGAATGAGTTTCCGACAGTGGCGCACCCAGCTGCGCATCCACCACGCCCTGCTGCTGCTCACCGACGGGGTGTCCGTGCTCGATACCGCCACGGCCTGCGGGTGGAGCAACCCCAGCACCTTCATTGATGCATTCACCGCTCTGGTGGGGGTGACCCCGGGCAACTACCAGCGGACGCTGCATGCCCCGGCGGGAACCGGGCAGGAACGCTGGGGATGAGCTTGCCGGACAATGACCGCAAGGATGGGGCCAAGGGACCGGGTGGCCGGAAAAACCCGGCGGCGGGCGAACCACGAAACTAAGGCACGGGGATGAAGCAAACCTTCCAGGAAATAGCGGTGGACAAAAGCGGGCAGGTCGCGACCATCTGGTTGCGCAATCCGGCCCAGCGCAACGCGCTGACGCTGGGCATGTGCCAGGAACTCATCCAGCCTTTGCATGCCTGGGGGAGGACCCGCACATCAGGTGCATCATTCTGCGCGGAGAGGGCAAGGAATTCAGCGCCGGCATCGCCATCAACGAGATGGACCGGGTGCTCTTCGATGAGGATCGACAGGGCAGCCCGCTGAACCACTTTGACCTGCTCGATACGGCCATCACGAGCTGCCCGGTGCCCACCGTGGCGGCCGTGGAGGGCAACTGCTTTGGTGGAGCGTGGCAGCTGGCCGCGGCTTGCGACATCCAGCTGGCGGCGGAGAACGTCCGCTTCGCCA
>NZ_BAXF01000767.1:0-815 GCF_001310435.1 Arthrobacter sp. JCM 19049
AGCGCCTGCTTGCCGGGTTCATCCAGTTCGCTGTGCCGGGTTCCGGCAGGTACTGCGTCCCAGCTCCTGGCTGTCGGCGGCCAGGTCCCGCAGGAAGTTGACCTTCTGGAAGGCCGCCCCCAGCCGCCGGGCCGCGCTCAGCGCCCGTCCATCCGGGTCCGGTTTGCTGCCGGGCATGGCCTGGAAGACCTTCAGGCACATCAGGCCCACCACCTCGGCCGAACCGTAGATGTAGTCCTGCAGGGAGAGTTCATCGTGGCTGGGGCGCACCAGGTCCTGGCGCATGGAGGCAAAGAACGGGCGGGTCAGCTCCACCCCGATGCCGTGGCGCCGGGCGCTGCAGGCGAAGGCGTGAACCACCAGGTTCGTGCTGTAGCCGCAGGCCAACGCCGTCTCGGTGTCCTTTTCCAGCTCATCCAGGGTCCGGGCCACCTCGCTGGCCGGCAGCCCGGCCTCCACGGCGACCCCGTCCACCACCTCATCGGCGAGCCGGACCAGCGCATAGATGTTGGCAATGTGTTCCCGCTCTGCCGGTCCAGCAGCCGGCAGGCCAGGGAGAAGGAGGTGGAGTACTGACCAATCACGGTTTGGGCGCTGCGTGAGGCGGTGCGGGTGTACAGCTGCAGTGCGCTGGGTTGGAGGGGCATTACAGACTCCGTTCCAGGATCAGGGACGGGTAGGCGCGCAGCTCGTCCTGGATGGTTTCTGGCAGCGCGGCGAAGTGGGTGGAGGCCAGGGCACCGGAGCACAGGTCCGCGGCCAGGCGGCGGGCCACCTGTTCGGCCCCGCTTGCCCGCAGCGCGCGGCGGACCTCT
>NZ_BAXF01000768.1:0-817 GCF_001310435.1 Arthrobacter sp. JCM 19049
GGCCGGGGTGACCGCCGCGACCGCCGCCGAGACCCTGGTGCTGCCCTACAACGACCGCACCGCCGTGGAGGAGGCCTTCGCCGAGCACGGGCAGAACATCGCCGCGGTCATCACCGAATCGGCGCCCTGCAACATGGGCGTGGTGACCCCGCAGGAGGGGTTCAACAAGTTCCTGAAGGACACCACCGCCCAGCACGGCGCCCTGCTGATCCTGGATGAGGTGCTCACCGGGTTCCGGGCCTCGGACGCCGGGTACTGGGGGCTGACCGGCCGGCAAGAGGGCTGGAACGCGGACCTGTACACCTTCGGCAAGGTCATCGGCGGTGGCCTGCCCACCGCCGCCCTGGGCGGACGCGCCGAGGTGATGGACTACCTGGCCCCGCTGGGGCCGGTCTACCAGGCCGGAACCCTTTCCGGGAACCCGGTGGCCATGGCCGCGGGCATCGCCCAGCTGACCCACGCCACCGACGAGGTCTACGCCCATCTCGCCAAACAGTCCCAGGCCCTGGAGACCGCCCTGGTCAACGCGCTGAACGAGGCCGGCGTGAACCACTCGATCCAGCGTGCCGGCACGCTGTTCTCGGTGGCCTTCGGCACCGCGGACACCGGGGTGCAGAACTACGCGGAGGCGCAGAAGCAGGAGGCGTTCCGCTACGCCCCGTTCTTCCACTCCATGCTGGACTCCGGGGTCTACCTGCCCCCGAGCGTCTTCGAGGCCTGGTTCGTCTCTGCGGCACACGATGATGCGGCCATGGAACGGATCATCAACGCGCTGCCGGCCGCGGCCCGCGCCGCTGCCAACGCCAGCGCCTGATCC
>NZ_BAXF01000769.1:0-810 GCF_001310435.1 Arthrobacter sp. JCM 19049
TGCGCATCGGGATCCTGGCTCACAGTGGCCGCACCCGGTTGGCCGAGAGCTTCTCGCGCAGGTAGGGCAGCGCCCGGCGGGAGATGGGCAGTTCCACGCCGTTGACCAGGACCGAGGCCTTGCCGGTGGCGAGCTTGACGGTCTGCACGTGTTCCATGTTCACCAGGTAGGAGCGGTGGATGCGCACGTAGCCGGCCGGGCCCCACTGGGTTTCCAGGTCGTTGAGCGGCACCCGGATCAGGTAGCTGGCGTTGGGCGTGTGCAGCCGCGCGTAGTCCCCGGCCGCCTGCACGTAGGCGATGGAGTCGCGTTCGATCAGCTTGGTGACCCCACCTTGGTCCACGGTGACCATTTCCGGTTTGGTTTGGGTGTCCTCGACCAGCTCACAGATGCGCCGCACCGACTCGGCCAGCCGCTGCGGGCGGATGGGCTTGAGCACGTAGTCCACCGCGGCCAGTTCGAAGGCCTCCAGCGCCTGGTCCTCGTCGGCGGTGACGAAGACGATGTGCGGGGGATTGGTGAAGCGGGAAATGACCCGGGCGATGTCCAGCCCGGATAACGCGGGCATGTGGATGTCCAGGAACAGGGCATCGACGTCTTCTTCCTCCAGCGCCTTCAGCGCCGCCGCCCCGGAGGTCGCCCGGAAGATCTGCCGACCCGGGAGTCCTGGCTGAGCAGGTAGGCCAGTTCCTCGACTGCCGGCAGCTCATCGTCGGCTACTACGACATTGATCATTGTTCCAGTCTACCCAGTCGCCGCCGCGCACGCCGTTGGGCCAGGGGCCGGTTGGGGGCGGAGCCTGCCGCCGTG
>NZ_BAXF01000770.1:0-811 GCF_001310435.1 Arthrobacter sp. JCM 19049
CCGAGCCCAACCTCGCTGATGGGCCGCCCCGCCCAGGAGACGCGGATGCCGCGCAGCTCATCCACGGCCAGCAGCGCCTCGGGGCCAACGATCACCTTGTTGTCCTTGGGCCGGATTTCCAACACGAAACGGGGCTTGCCGTCCGCTGCCGGGCGGCCCAGGCGCAGCCCCTTGCGCTGTCCCACGGTGAAGGCCTGGGCGCCGGTGTGCTCGCCCAGTTCGTTGCCGTCCTGGTCCACGATCTTCCCCGGCGTCATTTCGATCCGTTCGGCCAGCCAGCCGCGGGTGTCCCCATCCGGGATGAAGCAGATGTCATGGCTGTCGGGCTTGTTCGCCACGGTCAGCCCGCGTTCGGCGGCCTCGGCCCGCACCTGCGCCTTGGACGGGGTCTCCGCCAGCGGGAACATGCAGTGCTCCAGCTGCTGGTGGGTCAGCACGCCCAGCACATAGGACTGGTCCTTGGCCCAGTCCGCCGCGCGGTGCAGTTCTGGGTTGCCGGCCTCATCGCGGATGACCTTGGCATAGTGCCCGGTGCACACCGCGTCGAAGCCCAATGCCAGCGCCTTTTCCAGCAGTGCGGCAAACTTGATCTTCTCATTGCAGCGCATGCACGGGTTCGGGGTACGTCCGGCCTCGTATTCGCTGATGAAGTCATCGACCACGTCCTCGGCGAAGCGGTCCGAGAAGTCCCAGACGTAGAACGGGATGCCCAACTTGTCGCAGGCGCGCCAGGCGTCCGAGGAGTCCTCGATGGTGCAGCAGCCGCGCGAGCCGGTGCGCAGGGTGCCCGGCATCCGGGACAGGGCCAGGT
>NZ_BAXF01000771.1:0-811 GCF_001310435.1 Arthrobacter sp. JCM 19049
CGGAGGCAGGCTGGCCCAGCCCGGCTGGCGTCGGCGGCCGCCTGGTAGGCCGCATCCACATCGGCCGTGGAGGCCTGGCGGATCTCGGCCAGCAGGGTGTCGTCAAAGGGGTTGGTGGTGCGCAGCGTGCGCTGGGAGGTGCCTTCGCGCCACTGCCCGCCGATGAACAGTTCACTGGGCAGCTGATCGAGAAACTGGGGGCTGGTGAGGGTGTGCGGCTCGGTCATGGCAGGTCCTTTCGCAGGTTCCCGGATGGTGGGCGGGTCCCGGCAGGGCATTGCCCCCGTGCAGCGGCACGGGGGCGCTACGCGCGTTCCGGGACCGGGGAGGACGCCCAGCGTGCTCGCTGCGACGCCCATCACCCCCAGCGTAGGCCACCGGGTGGGGCCAGCAGCGCGGGTTGCGGGGATTAGCATGGTTTTCATGGCTGAAACCGAGACCGAGCAACTGCTGGAGACCATCGGGATCCTGCGCACCCACTGCGCCTGGACGCGGGCGCTGACCCACCAGTCGCTGCGCACCTACCTGGTGGAGGAGGCCTATGAGGTGATCGACGCGATCGGCGCCGGCAACCCGCAGGAGCTGCGCGACGAACTGGGGGACCTGCTGCTGCAGATCGTGCTGCACGCCCAGATCGCCAGCGAGGCCGGACAGTTCGGCTTCGACGACGTGGCCTACGGCTGCGCCAGAAGATGCTGCGCCGCAACCGGCACATCTTCGACGAGCACGGGCAGCTGCGCGGGGACATCACCCAGGATGTGGCCACCATCATCGAGACCTGGGATGCGGCCAAGGCGGAGGAACAGCGCGG
>NZ_BAXF01000772.1:0-807 GCF_001310435.1 Arthrobacter sp. JCM 19049
CTGCTCGCGGGCCGTGTCGATCTTGCCGCGCAGGCCGGCCAGCTGCGAGTCGTTGATGATCGGCCCGACCAGGGTGGCCGGGTCGGCCGCGTCCCCGTACTTCAGTTCCTTGACCTGGGCGGCGAAGCGTTCGACGAACTCATCGTAGACGGCGTCCTCGACAATGATCCGGTTGATCGCCATGCAGATCTGGCCTGGTGCAGGAACTTGCCCAGCGCCGCGGCCTTCACCGCCTGGTCCAGGTCCGCGTCGGAGAGCACCACGAACGGGGCGTTGCCGCCCAGTTCCAGCGAGACCCGCTTCATGCGCTCGCCGGCGATCGCCAGCTTGCCCACGTTCTGGCCCACCGGGGTGGAGCCGGTGAAGGAGACCAGGGAGGGGGTGGGGTGGGTGACCACATGATCCCCGATCTCCGAGCCGGAACCGATCACGGTGTTCAGCGCCCCGGGCGCAGCCCGGCCTGTTCAAACGCCTTGGCCAACACCAGGCACCGGTCAACGGGGTGTCCGAGGCCGGCTTGAGCACACCGTGTTGCCCAGCGCCAGGGCCGGGGCCACCGAGCGCGCCGAAAGCAGCAGCGGGAAATTCCAGGGCTGATTACCGCCACCACCCCGACCGGTTCGCGGTAGACGCGGTTTTCCTTGCCCGGGGCGTTGGAGGCAGGATCTTGCCGTGCACGCGGGTGGGGAAGGTGGCCGCCTCCCGGATCGCGGCGATCGCGCCGGACAGTTCGATGTTCGCCTTCAGGTGGCTGGAGCCGGATTCGGCGACCAGCAGCTGCAGCACCTGCTCGAAGTGCTCCTGCAG
>NZ_BAXF01000773.1:0-808 GCF_001310435.1 Arthrobacter sp. JCM 19049
AAATCCGCGCGCAGCCGGGCCTCCTGGGCCGGGGTGTAGGCAACTTGGAATTCCCCGCCGCGCTGAATGTCGGCGTCGATCCCCTCGGCCCGGCAGACGTCGATGACCTCATCCACGCTGCGGTTCATGGCCTGCTGGAACGCCTCGGCGCCACTGCGACCAAAGCGGGCCACGTGGCGTTGCCGACCGCCGGTGATGGAGTTGGTCAGCCACCCTCCATTCCGTCCCGAGGCCCCGTAGCCGACGTGGCGTTGTTCAAGCACCACCACGCGCAGCAGCGGCTGCAGCTTTTTCAGGTAGTAGGCGCTCCACAGGCCGGTGAATCCGCCGCCGACGATGGCCACGTCGGTGGACAGGTACCCGGGCAGCGCCGGACGCGGCTGGGGGCTGCCCAGTTGTTCCCACCAGTGTGAAACCTGCCCGTTGATCATCTAACGCACCGCCCCGTTGCAACCTCGGGCCGGCGAAGACGGGCCCACTTGCAGCTAAGCGTAGGCGGGCGACACCTTCCTGGCAATGGCCGCGTTCCGCCGCCTGAACGGCGCAAGGAATTCAGTATTCGCCACGCCGCTGGCCCGTGGGCGGCGCCTGGTTCCAAACCAGCAGGCACCGGCGGCGGGGAAGAGCAGCAACGCCGGCAGCCATTGAAAGACGGCCAACAGTGCCAGGGCGATCAGCAGCAGCGTCAGAGCCGCGTTGCGGGGCCAGACCTGCATCAGATCCCATCCTCCTGATCCGCCCCCACGGGGCTGGGTGTTCGCGCAACCTACCGGGGAAGGGCGGGATGGGAAGGGCGGGAGGCTACTGG
>NZ_BAXF01000774.1:0-805 GCF_001310435.1 Arthrobacter sp. JCM 19049
TCCTGGGTCTCCAGCCTCGCCGATGCCTCGGTGTCCTACGCCTCGCTGGATGGCTGGCGTGAACTGGGCCGCCGCGAAAAGCTGATGGAACTGTTCGACGCGGCCTGGCGCACCCGCGCCTACGGGGACTTCTACAGTTACATGCTGCTGGCCGAGGGCGGGGTGGACGCCGCGTTCGAGCCGGAGCTGGAGCTTTACGACATGGCCGCCCTGGTCCCGGTGGTGCGTGAAGCGGGCGGACGCTTCACCTCGATCACCGGGGTGGAGGGCTGCGGCAGCGGCAACGCGCTGGCCACCAACGGCCTGCTGCATGATCAGATCCTGCCCTACCTGCGCGGCTGACGTGCCCCATTCTTCCAATCCGGGCCGGCTGACCACCAGCGAGGAGGACTACCTCAAGGCGCTCTACGCGCTGTCCGAATGGGATTCGCACCCGATCGGCACCGGTGAGCTGGCCGACCAGCTGGGCCTGTCCCCCGCCTCGGTGACCGCCATGGTGCGCAAGCTCGCGGCGAAGCACCTGGTGGATTTTGTCCCGCGCGGGGCGATCAGTCTCAGCCAGTCCGGGCGGGCGGCCGCGCTGAACGTGGTGCGCCGCCACCGGCTGCTGGAGACCTTCCTGAGCCGCGAACTGGGCTACGGGTGGGACGAGGTGCACGATGAGGCCGAACGCCTGGAGCACACGGTCTCCGAACGTTTCATCAACGCCCTGGACGAACGGCTGGGCTTTCCGCGCAGCATCCCCACGGGGACGCGATCCCCGGCGCCCACGGCGAGCACCGGCCCAGCCAGGCGACGCGCCTGG
>NZ_BAXF01000775.1:0-803 GCF_001310435.1 Arthrobacter sp. JCM 19049
GGTCCATGGATGAGTCGGCTGCGATCGACCAGCTGCCCGGCGGGCTGCCCGCGGGCCTGGAGGCGGTGCTGATGGTCGCCGATCAGCCCGTGTCAGAACAGCGTTTGGCGCAGATCTTCGAGGTTTCGGAGATCCGTATCACTCAGGCCTTCGGGCGCTGGCAAGCGAGTATGATAGTAGGGATCGTCCGCGCGGATTCGAACTTCGACGCGTCGCCTCCGGGTGGCGCATCTATTCGCGTCGCGATTATGCCGATTTCGTCTCCAGCTATGTTCTCGATGGGCAAACAGCGCGCCTGAGCCAGGCGGCCCTGGAAACCCTGGCTGTCATCGCCTACCGACAGCCGGTCTCACGTGGACGGATATCGGCGATTCGAGGGGTCAACGTCGACTCGGTGGTGCGCACACTGCTGAACCGGGGGTTGATCGCGCACTATCCGGAAGTGGGCGACGGCGGAGCAGCGCTCTACCAGACCACGGAGTACTTCCTGGAGCGGCTGGGCCTGTCCAGCCTGGATGAGCTGCCGCCCCTGTCCCCGCACCTGCCCGGTGTCGCGGACCTCGAATCGCTGGATTCGGCAACCTTCGACGACTAGGTCAACGCCCCGGTGCCGTTGCCCCTGGTCGCGATGCGCCGCCACCTGGGCGGGGCAGCAGCACGTGCAACGCAAGAGCAAAGAAGATTCGACATGAACAAGGTTCATCCACCCCCGCAACCCGCGTGGGGGCCGGAACCGGTCCCAGTCCGGCGGCAAGCGACCGGCGGCAACCAGTTTGGCGCCCGCTCCGGGGGCAAGTTCTCCG
>NZ_BAXF01000776.1:0-803 GCF_001310435.1 Arthrobacter sp. JCM 19049
CGCCAGCGGCACCCGCCAGCCGTACTTGATCGCCGCCAGCCGGGTGGCGATCACCAGCACCGCGGTGATGATGCCCAGCGTGGTGGAGAACCAGCCAGCGTCCGGCTCAGCGAGGTCAGCCCCGCCCCGGCGATCGCCGGAACCGCGTAGAGGTCGCGGGGGTTGAACAGTTCCGGGGTGACGTTGGCGATGACATCGCGCATCAGCCGCCGCCCACCGCGGTGCTCACCCCCAACAGCACCGAGGAGACCGGGTTCATCCCGTAGTCCAGGGCCTTTAGCGTGCCGGTGATGCAGAACAGTCCCAGCCCGCCGGCGTCGAACACCAGCACCAGGCGGTGCAGCTTCTTGACCGCCGGGGTGAACAGGTACACCAGCACGGCACTGAGCACGACCGGGATGAAGTAGACCGGGTTGCTGAACGTGGCCGGGGTGTCGCTGAGGATCAGATCGCGCACGATGCCCCCGCCCAGGCCTCCGACCCCGGCCAGGAACACCGAGCCGATGATGTCAAAGCCGCGGCGCACCGCCACCAGTGACCCGGCGATCGCGAAGAAGAACGTGCCGATCAGCTCAACGGCCAGGACCATGGTGGGCATCATGGGTTGGTGGGCTCCCCTTCGACACGGTGGGCGCGGCTTCGCGCGCCCCGAACGCTACCCATTATGCGTCGTGTTCCGGCGGCCGCAGAATCCGGCCGATGCGCTGGACCGTGTTCAGGTTGCGGGTGGTGTGCAGGTGGGTGGGGGCCAGGCGCTGCAGTGCCTGGGCCAGCGGGTCACTGGTGCTGGTACCGCGTTCGGC
>NZ_BAXF01000777.1:0-797 GCF_001310435.1 Arthrobacter sp. JCM 19049
CCGCTACGCAGCTGGACGGGATCCGGGCCTCACTGCCGGGAACCGGCACCGGCCGGGCGCAGCCGGTGGCGACGCAAAGGCCGTGAACCGCAGGGGAACTTGATAACCTAGAGCAGTGATTAACGAGATTGAGATCGGCCGCTCCAAGCGCGCCAGCCAGGCATACTCCCTTGACGACGTGGCCATCGTGCCGGACCGGCGAACCCGGGACCCCAAGGACGTCTCGGTCACCTGGCAGATCGACGCCTTCGAATTCAGCACCCCCATCCTCGGCGCCCCGATGGATTCGGTGATGAGCCCGGACACCGCCATCCAGCTGGGCAAGCTCGGCGGGCTGGGCGTGCTGAACCTGGAAGGGCTGTGGACCCGCTACGAGGACCCCACCACGGTGCTTGAGGAAATCTCCGCGCTGCGTTCGGAAAGCGCCCGCCGCGCCGACCCGGCGATCACCCGCAAGCTGCAGCAGCTGTACGCCGCACCGATCCAGCCCGAACTGATCACCGAGCGGATCACCCAGATCCGTGAGTCCGGGGTGGTGGTGGCCGGGTCGCTGACCCCGCAGCGCACCCAGGAGCACTACCAGACCGTCATCGACGCCGGGGTGGACATCTTCGTCATCCGCGGCACCACCGTCTCGGCCGAGCACGTCTCCAAGACCACCGAACCGCTGAACCTGAAGCAGTTCATCTACGAACTGGACGTGCCGGTCATCGTCGGCGGCGCGGCCGGCTACACCCCGGCCATGCACCTAATGCGCACCGGCGCCGCCGGTGTGCTGGTCGGCTTCGGGGGAGGGG
>NZ_BAXF01000778.1:0-798 GCF_001310435.1 Arthrobacter sp. JCM 19049
CGTGTCCGGCCCGGCCGTCGGGCAGCTGCTGCGGCACCTTGGCCAGCAGCTCCTTGCCGTAGTCGCCGTCGCGGGTGAAGATCTCCCGTTCTGGCCGGTGATGTCCTCGGCGATCTTGCTGGAGATGCCCGGCCAGAGTTCCTCGGACTTCGAACGGGCGAACGCCTGCAGCTGCACGCGCGATTCGGCCAGTTCCAGGGACAGCGAAATCACGCGTTTGGTCTGGTCCTCGATGTCCATGCGAACCTTCAGCCCGGTCATCGGCTTGATCAGCAGGGAACCGAAGTTCAGGTAGTCGTCCGGGTTGTCAATGTCCTTGATGTCGAACGGTCCGGTCACCGGCTGCGGGGTGCCGGGGGCAACGTCCTGCGCGTCGGTGCCGGAGGCCGCCTGCTGGGTCGCACCGTCTTCAACCGGCTGCTGTTCCTGCTGCCGCTTCTTGCGCTTGAAAAACATCTCGTCCTTAAAACTCTTGTGGTTTACCTCTAGGGTACTTAGTTCGAGCTGAACCCGCCCGTTGAACCGAATCCGGCCGCGCCGCGCACCGTCTCATCCAGGGAATCCACGACGGTGAACTGGGCCTGCTCCACCTTCTGGATCACCAGCTGGGCGATCCGGTCCCCGCGCTGCACCTCGAAGGTCGCGTGCGGGTCGGTGTTCAGCAGGGTCACCATGATTTCCCCGCGGTAGCCGGCGTCCACGGTGCCCGGCGCGTTCAGCACGGTGATCCCGTGCTTCGCGGCCAGGCCGCTGCGCGGGTGCACCAGGCCAACGTAGCCGTGCGGGATGGCCAGGGCG
>NZ_BAXF01000779.1:0-796 GCF_001310435.1 Arthrobacter sp. JCM 19049
CCCTGGCCGACCTGGCCGCCGCGGTGGGCCTGGATCGTTCGCAGGCGCTGGACGTGCTGGAAACCGATGCCCACGCCGATGAGGTGCGAGCCGACATCGACCAGGCCCGCCAGCTGGGCATCAGCGGGGTGCCGTTCTTCGTGCTGGAGGGCAAGTACGGGATCTCCGGGGCGCAGCCGGCCGAGAACTTTGTCCAGGCGCTACGTCAGGTGCGTGCCGAGCAGGCCTAGCGGCAGGAGACCGCCGGCATCCCTGCCGTCCGGCTTCTTCTACTTCTTCGCCGCCGGCGCGGCACACTGCAGGGGACCCGGCGTCTTGTCCAGGCGCCGGGTCTTGGTCATTTCGGCGAACTTCGCACCGATTTCAAAGTCCACCTGCGCCCCGCGCTTGTCCTTGTCGAACACGTACACGGCCCCATCCAAGTGCCGCTGCAGGGTCAGCGCCTGCGCATAGCCCTGCGGGCCGGAAACCACCGCGCCCACCGTGTCCGCGTAGTCGCTGACCGCGCTGGTGGTCAGCGCAATCTGAAAACCGCGCTGGGACAGCTTCTGTGCGGTGCTGCCGCCCAGGCCGTTCTGCCCGCCCGCGTTCAGCACCCGCACCTCGACCTCGTTCGGATCCAGGTAGGTGAAGTCACGCTGCGGGCAATCAGGTTGGCAATCGGCTGCTGCTGGTCGGCGGCGGCCGGGGTCTGCCGCTGCCCGGGTAGCTGGATCTTCTGCGTGAACACCAGCAGCGCCACGACCAGCACGACGGCCACCAGTGCGCTGAGCGCGCCGAACACGGCGTTCTGCCG
>NZ_BAXF01000780.1:0-789 GCF_001310435.1 Arthrobacter sp. JCM 19049
GTCCGGGAGGCGGGTCGGTGCCCGGGGCGGGGTGAATGCTGTCGTGCTGCTGATCCAAGGTCTTCACCTTCCCCACCCTAGGCGCAAGCGCCCGGGCCGCTCAATGAACTGGCTTACCCTTGTCCGTTGGCAGGAAACACGCTGGACGCCGCTCCGCCGGGCGGCGCGCTTGCGGTAGGCTTTCGACACTTGCACGCTGTGTTGTTGTCACGAGGAGTCCGGAATATGGGGAAACGGCGAAGCATGCCCGATGACAGTCCCGAGGCGCCGCACCGCCAGTGGAATGAGCTGTTGCAGGAGATGCGCGTCATGCAGACGGGCATCCAGATCCTGGCGGCGTTCCTGGTGGTGCTGCCCTTCCAGTCGCGGTTCGAGATCGTTGAGCCGCGCGAACAGGTGATCTATGCGGTGCTGCTGCTGGTCTCGGTGCTGCTGATACTGCTGATGATCTTCCCGGTGGCGGTCCACCGCTACCTGTTCGGGCAGCGGGTGAAGGCCACCACCGTGCACCTGGGGCATATCGTGGTCAAGGTCGTCGGGATCGGGGTGGGTCTGCTGATCTGCGGTTGTGTCTGGTTCGTGGTGCAGGTGCTGTTCGGCTGGCAGATCGGCTCGCTGGTCGGCGGTTCACTGATGCTGGTGACCATCTTCCTGCTGGTGATCCTGCCGCGGCTGGTCACCCCGCTGGACACCCTGCCGCAGCAGGACCGCTAGCCCAGCCGTCCCTTGTCAATGCGGCGCAGGCTGTAGCGCATCGGGGCGTGGCGCACCGCCCGGGGCAGTACCCGG
>NZ_BAXF01000781.1:0-786 GCF_001310435.1 Arthrobacter sp. JCM 19049
GCGGCCTCCGCGGCCCGCCAGTCCACCATCAGCCGGTTCAGGTCCTCGTCGGTGATGCCGATGCGTCCGATGTAGCGCGGGCTGCCGGCCGATTCGGGGTCCGCGGCGATCCGCCCGTCCATGTCCAGCCGGCCAAAGACCAGCCGGTCCTCCACGGCCTCCAGCTGGGCGATCCGGTCCTCGTAGAGGGTGGCGAAGGAGTCGCGTTCGGACTGGTTCTGGAAGCTGCCCACCGCCCCGGTGGCCCGGGTGCGCTCCAGCTGTTCGATCTTCTCCGCCCGCAGCTCATCGAGCCGCGCATACAGCCGTGCCACGTACTGCGATTCGTCGATCAGATCCTTGTCGATCGTCCCGGCACTGGTGCTCCCCTCACACTGCAAAATCAAGACAGACCATTCTACGCCGTCGCACCCCGGCAACGGGCAATGATGTGACGCAACCGGCGACACGTTCACCGGCGGCGGATTCGGGCGCGCGAATCAGACCAGCTGCAGGCTGTGCACGTTGTATCCGCTCAGCTGCTGGCGGCCCTTCAGCTCGTCCAGTTCCAGCACCACGCCGATCCCGGCCACCGTCGCACCGGTGCGTTCGATCAGCCGGGCCGCGGAGCCCACGGTGCCGCCGGTGGCCAGCACATCGTCCAGGATCAGCACGCGGGTGCCGGGGCGGACTTCGTCGCGGTGGATCTCAAGGGACCCCGACCCGTACTCCAGGGTGTAGTCGTCGCGGTAGGTGGGCCGGGGCAGCTTGCCGGCCTTGCGGATGGTGAGCATGCCGGTGCCGGTA
>NZ_BAXF01000782.1:0-784 GCF_001310435.1 Arthrobacter sp. JCM 19049
GCGGAGTTGCTGCGTTCAGCGATCGCGCAGGCCGATAATCCACGTACCCAGGCCGGGGCCGCGGCCCGGAGCCTGTCCCGGTCCGGCAAGCCCGGACCCCAGGACAACACCCAGGACAACACCCAGGACAACATCCTCTCTGGGGAAACAACCGGTCCTGGCCGTGGTGGGGACCAGGGCTGTGCTGGTGAAGAGAGTGGGCAGGTTCCGGCATGGCTGGTCACGGATCAGCCGCCACCACCCTGGGCGATCGACCCCGACACGGAACCAGGGATTGCCGACACCGAACCAGGGAATACCGACACGGAATCAGGGAATGCTGCTGAAGCCGCCCCGGCTGCCAATTCAGAAATCGGGTCAGGGGCTGCCGTTCCCGGGACTGTGTCACCGCACGGCAGTGGGCCGGCCCCCGGCCCGGCTGCCGATCAGCCACTTATGACAGGGCCGGAGGGGCCAGGGGCCGCAGCCGATCTGCCGGGTACCGGTGCTGGTCGTGGAACGGCGTGTCCTGCCAGCACCCCGACCCCGCAGGGATTCACCCAGCCCCTGGCCGAGCAGGTCGAAGCCGACCCAGACCCGACCGGGACAGATACGGCCGGGATGGCTGAGGGTCCTGGCCCGGATCGTGTTGAGGGGGTGGAGGCTGCGGTGCCGCGGCGCAGGCTGCAGGCCCTACTGGATTTGATGCGGGCCCGGGTCACCGGGGCCGGGGCGTTGAAGACCATCGCCCCGCAGGTCGTGGTGTACATGCAGTTGCAGGACCTGATGGACCTGGCCGAAGGCC
>NZ_BAXF01000783.1:0-784 GCF_001310435.1 Arthrobacter sp. JCM 19049
CGACCACGTCCTGGGCGGCGGCGGAAACCTCGCTGCGCGCCCCGGTCACCCCCATCACCGAGACGCAGTACACGAACCGCTGGAGGCCTGCACGGTCATCTTCACCCGGGCCTGGGAGGAGCTGGGCGCAATCAGGAAGACGCGCTCCAGGTCGTACTTTTCACTGGCGGCCACCCATTCCCCGGCCTCGTCGGGCACCAGGTCCGGGGTGATCAGCCCGGAACCGCCGGCCTCGGCAAAGCGGCGGGCGAACTCCTCCAGGCCCATGCGCAGCACCGGGTTCCAGTAGGTCATCACCATCACCGCGGCGTCGCAGCGGGCGGTGATCCCGGCGATGATCTCAAAAATCTGGGACACCCTGAAGCCGTTGGCCAGCGCCTGGGTGGTGGCCTGCTGGATCACTTCCCCGTCCATCACCGGGTCCGAGTACGGGATCCCGATCTCGATGATGTCCACCCCGTTGTTGGCGACCGCCACGGCCGCGTCAATGGTGGTGGCCACGTCCGGGAACCGGCGGGCAGGTAGGCGATCAGCGCCGGGCGGCCCTCGGCCTTCGCGGCGGCGATCTTCTGGCACTTCTCACCCGGGTCATCTATTTCCCCTCCCCGGCCGCGTCGGCCGCATCAAGCAATCCAAACCATTCGGCGGCGGTGGACACGTCCTTGTCACCGCGCCCGGAGAGGCTGACCACGATCACCACGTCCTGAGGGTCGCGGCCCTCGGCGATCTTGCGCTGGGCGACCTTGATGGTCCCGGCCAGCGCGTGCGAGGACTCGATCGCCGG
>NZ_BAXF01000784.1:0-782 GCF_001310435.1 Arthrobacter sp. JCM 19049
CCTGCTGGCCTGGCGCTGCTGATCCTGGGCTTTGAGGCGCTGCGTGTCCTGCGGCGCTAAGCCATCTGAGGCGCCAACTGCCGGCGGCGGGCAGACCTACCCAGCGGCGGGCGGGACGAGTAGAGTGCTGGGTACTCGCCTGAGTAGGCCGATACCCGTGGCTGCCAGGGGTTCATCCCGGCGGCGCGCCGTGAAAAGGAGCTGGTCATGTTCGATCCCGATGAGCCGCTGTCCGTGAGCGTCACCTCCGAGGCGATCCCCGGACGCTACGTCGTCATCTTCGACGGCGCCGAGCCGGTGGGCACCCCGATGACCAGCCTGGGGGTGCTGCAGGAGCAGGTGCCGAGGTGCTTTCCGACGAGGGCTACTCGCTCAAACACTACTTTCCCCGGCTGGGCATGGCCGTGGTGGATAGCGAGTCCGGGCAGGTCGAACAGCTGCGCGAACGCTGCGCCTCCCGGCGCCTGCCGATGAAGGTGGTGCCCGAACGGATCTACCGCATCCAGGTCAACACCGGGGACGTGGCCGCGGCCGAGCGGCAGGCATACGCGGACACCGACGAGCTGACCTGGGGACTGCAGGCGGTGAAGGCCGTGGAATCGGGGTACACCGGGGCCGGGGTGAAGGTGGCCGTGCTGGACACCGGGTTCGACGAGAACCACCCGGACTTCGCCGGCCGGCAGGTCACCACCAAGTCCTTCGTGGAGGGTGAGGACGCCTAGACGGGCACGGGCACGGAACCCACTGCATCGGCACCGCCTGCGGCCCGCGCGGCGTGCCCG
>NZ_BAXF01000785.1:0-785 GCF_001310435.1 Arthrobacter sp. JCM 19049
CGGGCATCAGGACCCGCGCGGAGGCCAGCGAGAATCATTCGGTGCCGGGCTGAAGCGGGCCCTGCTGACCGGGGTGTCCTACATGATCCCCTTCGTCGCCGGCGGCGGGCTGCTGATCGCCCTAGGCTTCCTGCTTGGCGGCTATGACATCACCGACGTGGCCGATGACATCCTGGGAACGAACACGCTGTTCAACCTGCCGGCGGGAGGCTGGGCGCTACCTGGGGGCGGTGGCGTTCAAGATCGGTTCGCTGTCCATGGGCTTTTTGGTCCCCGCGCTGGCCGGTACATTGCCTACGCCTACGCCGATCGGCCGGGCATCGCCCCGGGCTTCACGGCCGGCGCCGTCGCCGGGTTCATGGGCGCCGGGTTCCTCGGTGGCATCGTCGGCGGGGTGATCGCCGGGCTGGCCTCCCGCTGGATCAGCTCCTGGAACGTGCCCAAGTGGGCCCGCGGCTGATGCCGGTGGTCATCGTGCCGCTGCTTGGCTCCATCATCGCCTCCGGGCTGATGTTCCTGTTCCTGGGTGGCCCCATCGCCCGGCTGACCGACGCGTTGAACCTGTTCCTCTCCTCAATGAGCGGCACCGGGGCCGCGCTGCTGGGGCTGATCCTGGGCCTGATGATGGCCTTTGACCTGGGCGGGCCGGTGAACAAGGTGGCCTACGCCTTCGCCGTGGCGGGGCTGGGCACCGGCTCGCTGGAGAACCCCGCCCCATGGATGATCATGGCCGCGGTGATGGCCGCGGGCATGGTGCCGCCGCTGGCCATGGCCCTGGCCACGCT
>NZ_BAXF01000786.1:0-778 GCF_001310435.1 Arthrobacter sp. JCM 19049
TTTCGCGCCGTAGCCGCTTGACCAGCAGCCCGGTGTTGATCTGCACCGGGCAGGCGGTGACGCACATGCCGTCCACGGCGCAGGTGTCCACCGAGTCATAGCCCTGCTCGCGCTCCAGTTCCCGGGCCAGCTCGTGGTTTCCCTCGGCCTGCGCCTTGGCGATGGCCCGGCGCACCACGATGCGCTGGCGCGGGGTGAGGGTCAGGTCCTTGGAGGGGCACACCGGCTCGCAGTAGCCGCATTCCACGCAGCGGTCCGCCTCACTTCGATGGTCTCGTTCAGTTTGATGTTGCGCATGTGCGCCGCGTGGTCCTCATCGATGATGACCCCGGGGTTGAGCATGTTGCGCGGGTCGGCGGCAGCCTTCAGCTCGCACATCACCGAATAGAGTTCATCCCCGTACTGGCGGCGGACGAAGGGGGCCATGGCCCGCCCGGTGCCGTGTTCGGCCTTCAGGTTCCCGCCCTTGTCCAGGATCAACTGCACCATCTGTTCGTTGAAAGCGTTGTACCGCTTCAGGGCGGTGTCGCCTTCAAAGCGGTCGGTGAGCATGAAGTGGATGTTTCCGTCCTTGGCATGGCCGAAGATCACCGAGTCGGCGTACCCGTAGGAGCCGAACAGTTCCTGCAGGTTTTGGCAGGTGTCGGCCAGCTCGGCGACGGGTACCGCCACGTCCTCCAGCAGCGCGGTGGTTCCCGAAGCCCGGGCGCCGGCCACCGAGGCGTATAGCCCCTTGCGGAATTCCAGGCGGCCTGCCGGGTGGCGGCGTCGGCCGAGA
>NZ_BAXF01000787.1:0-775 GCF_001310435.1 Arthrobacter sp. JCM 19049
GCCAGCAGGTCGTAGGTGGCGTGGCCCAGGCTCGCCATCGCCCGGGCGTCCTCGGCGCGCTGCAGCTCGGTGACCGAGGACAGATCCGCGCCGGCGATCAGGAAGTACGGCTTGCCGGTCACGGCCACCGCATCGATCTGCCCCTCGGCGGCGCGCTGCTTCAGCTCGGTGAGCAGTGCGCGCAGCTCCAGCAGCGAATTCGGGCCCAGGGTGGTGGGGCGCTTGTGGTCCAGCCCGTTGTCCAGGGTGATCAGCACCAGCTTCTTGCCGCTGGGCAGGGTCAGCTCCTGGCTGAGCGAATGGGTGACGATCTCGTCCTTCTTCAGTTCGGCGACGGCCGAAAGTCCTGCGTATCCTGTGTCATGCTCTTCTCCTAAGCCTTGGTCCCGAAGTCCTGGTGGTGCGGGTTCTCCCAGATCACCGTGCCGCCCATGCCCAGGCCGATGCACATGGTGGTGATGCCGTAGCGTACCGAGGGGTCCTCCTGGAACTGGCGGGCCAACTGCGTCATCAGCCGCACCCCGGAGGAGGCCAGCGGGTGGCCCACCGCGATCGCCCCGCCGTAGCGGTTGACCCGCTCATCGTCCTGGTCGATGCCGTAGTAGTCCAGGAAGGAGAGCACCTGCACGGCGAAGGCCTCGTTGATTTCAAACAGGCCAATGTCTCGATGCCCAGCCCCGCCTTGGCCAGCGCCTTTTCGGTGGCCGGCACCGGGCCGTAGCCCATCACGTCCGGCTCCACCCCGGCGAAGGCGAAGGAGACCATGCGCATCTTG
>NZ_BAXF01000788.1:0-773 GCF_001310435.1 Arthrobacter sp. JCM 19049
TGCAGGTCCGCCTCGCGCACCGCTTGGGCGACGGCGGCCGCGTCGGAAAGGTCCGCCCCGGAGGCCAGCACCGCGTAGGTCACCGCCCGGTACATGGCCCCGGTGTCCAGGTAGGCGGCCTTCAGGGTGCGGGCCACGGCCTTGGAGACCGAGGACTTGCCCGATCCGCTGGGCCCGTCGATCGCGATCACCAGGTGTTCGTTGCTGCTCACTGCACTACCTTCCATCCGTTGTGCGTCAATACGTTGATCAGTTCATCGCGCCGTCCCGGCAGCACCGAAACGTCCACCAGGCCCACCTGGTGTCCGGCGGAGTGCTCCATGCGCAGGTCCTCCAGGTTGATCCCGGCCGCCCCGATCTCGTTCAGCAGCTGGGCGATCTGCCCGGGCCGGTCATCGACCACGACGGTGACCAGCGCGAAGGCCTGCGGCGGGGCGCCGTGCTTGCCGGGGATGCGCGCATGTCCGGCGTTGCCTCGGTCATCAGCTGGGACAGGTCCAGCAGCGCGCCGGACTGCGGGTTTTCCAGGGTGGTGATCAGCCGGTCCAGGTCATCCTTCATGGCCCCCAGGATCGGGATCAGCGCCTGGGCGTTGTGCGAGAAGATCTGGATCCACAGCTTCTCGTCGCTGGCGGCGATGCGGGTGGTGTCGCGCAGCCCGTTGCCGGCCAGCCCCAGCTGGTGGGCCGGGGCGTTGAGCAGCCGGGAGGCGATCATCGAGCTGGCGGCCTGCGGGAAGTGGCTGATCAGCGCGACCGACTCATCGTGCTCGG
>NZ_BAXF01000789.1:0-774 GCF_001310435.1 Arthrobacter sp. JCM 19049
CCAGCAGTGCGCGGTGTCCTCCAGCAGCACCACCGGCAGTTCGGGGTTCTTGGTGCTGCGCACGAAGCTGAGCAGCCCGCGCCGCCCACGGGCCCGGGCGCTTTGCTTGATTGCGGTGCGCAGCGAGAGCCCCTCGGCGATGATCGCGAACACGATCACGGCCAGCGGCACCCACCACCACGGACCGGTGATGCCGTGCGGGTCGTGGAACTTCTCATAGGCCTCGTAGAGGGCGAACAGCCCGCCGGCGCTGAACAGGATGATGGCGACCAGGAACGCGGACACAAAGCGCTCTCCCCCGTACCCGAAGGGTGCTCGGTGTCGGCCTTGCGCTTGGAGCGGCGCCGTCCGATGAGCAGCACCAGCTGGTTGCCGGTGTCGGCCACCGAGTGGATGGCCTCGGCCAGCATCGAGGAGGATGAGCTGAGCAGCCAGGCCACGAACTTGGCGATGGCGATCGCCAGGTTGGCGCTGAGCGCCGCGATGATCGACTTCGTGCTTTCTTCACTCGCCATTGGCGTCCCTTTCGGCCGTGTACACCTTGTGCGGGCACCGGTGCGGTGAGCAAATGCTGGTGCCCTGCCTCGGACTATGTCAGCAACCGGGTCAGGGGCGCAACGCCCTTGCCGAAGCGTACAGGCAGACGGTGGCGGCGGTGCCCACGTTCAGGGATTCGGCCACCCCGTACAGCGGCACGGCGATCCTGTGGTGGGCGGCCTGCTTTTCGGTCTCGTCCAGCCCCTGGCCTTCGTTGCCGAACAGCCAGGCGGTGGG
>NZ_BAXF01000790.1:0-774 GCF_001310435.1 Arthrobacter sp. JCM 19049
CGGTGCGCCAGGCGCGCGGTTCATTGCTCGTCCTTTGTGCTCGGTTCGGTGCCCGCGGTGCCCGCAGTGCCGTGGGCGGCGGGCAGCGGCAGGGTGACGGTGAAGATCGCCCGGCATCATTATCCACCGTGATGCTCCCGCCCAGGCGCAGCACCGCCTGCTGCACCAGCGCCAGCCCCAGCCCGCGCGGCACCTGCCCGCCCTTGGTGCTGACCCCGAAGCGCATCAGGTCCTTGAGGAATTCCGGTTCGATGCCCGGCCCGGAGTCTGCGACCGAGATCAGCAGCTCATCGGGCAGCCCGACCACCTCCACCCAGACCGTGGCGGCGTCGCTGCCCACCGAGACATCCAGCGCGTTATCCAGCAGGTTGCCCACGATCGTGATCAGGTCGGTCGCCTTGAAGCAGTCCGGCGGCACGGTGCCGGAGGCGGAGATCTCCAAACGCACCCCGCGCTCGTGCGCCTGCGCGGCCTTGGCCACCAGTAGGCTGGAGAGGTAGGCGTCGTCGATGCTGCCCACCACCAGGTCGGTCAGCGCCTGGGAGCCCTGCCGGTCGGCCAGCGCGAAGTCCAGCGCCCGCTGCTCCCGGCCGTTCTCGATCAGGGTGGCGATCGTGTGCAGCCGGTTGGCGTGTTCGTGGGTCTGGGCGCGCAGCGCGGTGGCGAAGGTCTTCAGCGACTGGATCTCCCCGGTCATCTCCTGCACCTCGGTCAGGTCCCGCAGCGTGACCACCACGCCGGTGAACGGGGTCGTGGCCAGCCAGCGCAGCGGCA
>NZ_BAXF01000791.1:0-773 GCF_001310435.1 Arthrobacter sp. JCM 19049
CCTGCCGGTGTCCTACGCCATCATCGGCGGGGCACCGCACCGCTTCGCCCCGTTGGCGGACCTGTACCGCAAGGCCGGTGCCGCCTCCGGGCACGCACCGGAAACCCTGAAGGTCTCCGTGGCGGCCATGGGCCTGATCGCCCCGACCAAGAAGGAGGCGTTGGAGCGCTTCTACCCGCTGGTACAACCTGAACCTGGAAATGGGGCGCCTGCGCGGCTGGCCGGCACCGGACAAGCGGGCCTACGACATCCAGGCCGAGGCACCGGGCGCCTACTACGTCGGTGACCCGGACGAAGTGGCCGAACGCATCGTGCACCTGCACGGCTACCTGGGCACATGCGGCACTTCCTGCAGATGGACGTCGGCGGCATCCCACAGGAGCAGCTGCTCGAATCCATCGAGCTGCTGGCCACCGAGGTGAAGCCCCGCGTCCAGCGGCTGCTGGAAAAGAAGTAGTCGCGGGTTAGCGGCGGAATAAAGGGGCGCGAACACCACCAGGGTGTTTGCGCTCCTTTGCACTGCCCGGAGTCCGCCAGGGGGCGTGCGGGAGACGGGCGCAGACTCTGAAATGACTGGATGCAATTCACCTTTTGGGACAAGGGACACTACTGTTCAAACAGAACATGTTCCCCGCGGGCGCTGCCTTCGCCTGAGCACCATGTCGCCTTATCATCCTCGTGTCCACGAAAGGCCCACCCCATGCCTGTTCCCCGTACGCGTGTACTGCGCGCCCTGAGCGCCGGCGCCCTGACGGTTGCCCTTGCCAGCGGCG
>NZ_BAXF01000792.1:0-769 GCF_001310435.1 Arthrobacter sp. JCM 19049
CCGGTGCGCTGCGGCGGGCCTCCAGCTGCTCGTCGGAGACCTGTTGGCCGGCCTGGCGCAGCTCATCGAGCCCGCCCTCGTACTGCCAGACGTGTTCCAGCGCCTCCAGCTGCTCCTGGTGGGCGGCCTGGCGCACCACGTTCTCGTGGTTCGGGGTCTCCACCACGATCGCCACCGACCGGAGTCGCCCAGGATCAGGCGACCTGGGAGGGGGAGGAGGTTTCATAAACCGGCACGGTGATGCATCCGGCGAACCAGATGGCGAAGTCCACCAGCGTCCACTCGTACTTGGTGCGCGACATCAGCCGATGCGGCTGCCGGTTCGATGCCTGGCGATGAAGCCTTGGCGATCGCGGCGGCGTCGGCGGCGAACTGCGAGGCGGTGATGTCCTGCCAGCTGCCGTCGGGGCGGGGTTTGGAGAACAGCGCCGGATTCGCCGCGGAATTCGCGTGCCGCAACAGCAGATCGGTGATGTTGGACTGTTCGGGGCTCTTGATGCGAATCGGGGTGCTGAACTCGATCATCGGTGTCTCACTCCTGACGTATGTGACCGGGGTAATCGCAGCGAGTAAGCTACGTCACAGGATATTACTTGATAGTAACCTAGCTGCGACCTGTGGCCAAGTTGGCTATACCCTAGCCCCATCATCTCCCGGATCGCGGTCGTTGGGTAGCCGGTAGAGCAGCAGGCCCACCCCGGCCAGGGTGATCAGCCCCAGCGCGATGAACAGGGCCGTGGGCGCGCCGCGGAAGAAGATCACACCCAGC
>NZ_BAXF01000793.1:0-769 GCF_001310435.1 Arthrobacter sp. JCM 19049
CGTCCTGGTGCTCCTGCTCCAGCTCGCCCAGGCGCTCGGCCTCGGCGTTCTGCGCATCGCTCATCGCCGCCTGGTAGCCATCATCGTAGGCCACCCCGTACTTCTCGGCGTTCTCGGCCTCCACGTCACGCTCGTAGGCCTCGCGCAGCTTCGCCGCCTCGGACTTCTTCTGGTACATGTGCACGGTCAGGTGGGTGATGGCCAGCAGCACCACCGGCGGCATCGCGGCGACCAGCGCGGAGACCAGCGGCGGCACGCCGTTGGAGATCGAGTCCACGGTCAGGATCGCGTGGGTGGAGTTCGCCGCGGTGGAGACGATGGCGCCAAAGAACAGCAGCGCCCACGGGTAGATCATTGCCCTGCGCGGGAAGCCGTTCAGCGCAACGATCGCCACGGTGGCGGCCACGATCATGCCGTCGATGATGATCGGCCAGATCCAGGACAGCTTCGGGTCGATGCCCGAACGGGTGGCCAGGTCGGTCAGGGCGGCGAAGGAGAGCACGAACGCGCCCACCGCGATGAGCACCGTGGCGCCCACTGCGGTGCGCAAGACGGCACGGTGCGGCTCGTTGGGGATTTCGGGCTGGTTATCCATGGGATCCATGCGGGATGGCGGGCCTAACTGTGCTCGGCAGCTCGCCGGGGAACACCGCGTGGCGGCGTGAGTGAGCTGCGTTGGGGATGAGATGGGGAAAATGGTGGCGCCAGGGTTTGCGAGTTGGCGGCGCCACCAGCCATTTTAGCGCTCCGGCACCCGGCGGCGCAGCAG
>NZ_BAXF01000794.1:0-768 GCF_001310435.1 Arthrobacter sp. JCM 19049
GGCAGGGAGGGCAGCAGGCGGTGCACGTGGTCGGCGAGTCGGGCCATGGCCTTCTCCTGGGGCAGCATCCGGCGGGGGTGCTTCGCACTTTACCCGGTGCCGGGCGGGGCGGATGCGCCGGGAGGATTACGCCAAAGGTCGTGCCCGGCGCTGGCGGGGGTGGAAGATATTGTTACCCGGCGGTAATGTGACGGTATGCACATGATCTTCCGTATCCTCATCCTGCTGTTCAGCAGCCGTCGCCGACCGAAGCTGAGCATGCTGGATGCCGGCAGCGTGCCGATGCGCGCCACCCTGACCGACATCGACTTCGCCGGGCACATCAACAACGGCATGTACTTCTCGATCTTCGACCTGGGCCGCTTTGATTTGATGTTCCGCTCCGGGATGTGGGCGGCGCTGCGCCGGAACAAGTGGACCCCGGTGGTGCAGGCGGAGATGATCACCTTCCGCAAGTCGGTGAAGCTCGGGGTGAAGTTCACCCAGGAGACCCAGGTGCTGGGCGCCGATGAGAAGTGCATCTACTTTGAACAGCGCATCGTGGTCGACGGGGAGATCTATGCCCGCGGCTACATCGCGACCCGACTGGTCTCCAAGTCCGGTCCGGTGCCCAATGAGCAGATCTTCGCCGCCGCCGGGGTGAGCATGCCCGATGACCGGCAGGTCCCGGCCTGGATCACCCAGTGGCGTGAGGACAGCTCCCTGCCCTCGGCCCGCCGCCCGGCCCCGCACAGCTGGGTGGGCTAAGCCGGAGCGGATCATCTGGCC
>NZ_BAXF01000795.1:0-767 GCF_001310435.1 Arthrobacter sp. JCM 19049
AGCCCGGCGGCGTGCTTCACCAGCGGCTCCACCAGCCGGGCAGCACGCCCAGCACCACGGTTCCGGCGGTTAGCACCAGCAGCGGGGCCAGGAAGATCAGCGAGGGGCGCTTGCAGGCGGTGGGCTGCATGCCGCGCTTGCGTCCGAAGGCGCCAAGCACGAAGCGCAGCGAGTAGGCCACGGTCAGGCCCGTGCCGAGCACAATGCCGGCCACCGGGAGCCAGGCCAGCGGCCCGCCCTGGTGCAGCAGCGCGTCGAACACCGATTCCTTGGCCACGAACCCGTACAACGGCGGGATCCCGGCCATGGACGCGGCGGCCAGGGTGGCCACGGTGGCCAACACCGGCATGCTGCGTCCCAGCCCGGAAAGCCTGCGGATGTCACGGGTTCCGGTGTTGTGGTCCACGATGCCCACGGCCAGGAACAAGGTGGCCTTGAACAGCCCGTGCGCCAGGGTCAGGGCCAGGGCGGCAAAGGCGGCATCGGCGTTGCCCAGCCCGAAGATGGAAATGATGAACCCCAGCTGGGAGACGGTGCCGAAGGCCAGGATGAGTTTCAAGTCGTATTGCTTCAGCGCCCGGTAGCCGCCGATGATCATGGTCAGGATGCCGATGCCCACGGCCAGCGGCCCCCAGAACATCGTCTCGGAAAAGCCCGGGGCCAGGCGGGCCACCAGGTACACACCGGCCTTGACCATGGCCGCAGCGTGCAGGTAGGCGGAGACCGGGGTGGGGGCAGCCATCGCGCCGGGCAGCCAGAAGTGGAAG
>NZ_BAXF01000796.1:0-763 GCF_001310435.1 Arthrobacter sp. JCM 19049
ATCAGGCCGGTGCGGTGACCGATTTCCACGCGCACCGCGCCGAGCAGGGCGCGCGCATCGGCCTTGTCCCCCGCGGAGAAGAAGATGCAGTCTCCGGCCTTCGCGCCGGTGGCCTCGGCCAGGCCCGCCTTCTCCTCATCGGACAGGTTTTTGGCCACTGGGCCGGCCAGCTCCCCGTCTTCCTTGATCAGCACGTAGGCCAGGCCCTTGGCGCCGCGCTGCTTGGCGAATTCCTGCCAGGCATCCAGGGTGCGGCGCGGCTGGGAGGCCCCCCCGGGCATGACCACGGCGCGACGTAGTCCGCCTGGAACACCTTGAAGCTGGTGTTGGCGAAGTACTCGGTCATCTCGCTCAGCTCCAGGCCGAAACGCAGGTCCGGCTTGTCGCTGCCGTACTTGGCCATCGCCTCGGCGTAGGACATGCGGCGGATCGGGGTCGGGATCTGCACGTCGATCAGCGCCCACAGTTCCTTGACCAGCGCCTCACCCAGCGCGATGATGTCGTCTTCCTCGACGAACGAGG
Organism: Arthrobacter sp. JCM 19049; assembly: GCF_001310435.1. Lineage (NCBI taxonomy): Bacteria > Bacillati > Actinomycetota > Actinomycetes > Micrococcales > Micrococcaceae > Arthrobacter > Arthrobacter sp. JCM 19049. Next base: position 523 of record NZ_BAXF01000796.1, read on the forward strand.
CCTCGATGTCCAGCTGGGTGAACTCCGGCTGGCGGTCCGCGCGGAAGTCTCATCGCGGTAGCAGCGGGCGATCTGGTAGTACTTCTCAAAGCCGCCGACCTGCAGCAGCTGCTTGAACAGCTGCGGGGACTGCGGCAGCGCGTACCAGCTGCCCGGGGACAGGCGGGCCGGGACCACGAAGTCGCGGGCGCCTTCCGGGGTGGAGCGGGTCAGCTCGGGGTTTCGATCTCCACATAGCCTG
>NZ_BAXF01000797.1:0-763 GCF_001310435.1 Arthrobacter sp. JCM 19049
CGGGCCAGGGAACGGGCGACCAGCTCCTGGTCCAGGCGGCTCACTGCGTCCCGCCCCCGGTGCGGTTCAGGTCCTGCTGCAGATCATGCAGCAGCTGCTCATAGACCCGCGCATGCTCGGCGATGTCCAGGGAGGCCAGCGAGGCCAGGCGTTCCTCCACGACCTGCTCAGTCACCTGGCGGCGGCGGGTCGGGCCAGTGACCCGGGGGTCGGCATCGGATGGTTCATCTCTTACCTCCGCGCGGCGCGGTGCAGTTCGTCCAGCCCGCGCGCGGTGAATTGGATCTGCGGTTCTACACACCAGTCTGCCGCGGATGGGCCAGCCACCAGGCGTGGCACGCCGCACGCCAGCCATCCAGGTCCGATTCGGTGCCGGTCACCTCGATCTTGTCCTCGCGCACGCTGGCCACCGCCTCCCCGACCTGTACCCCGAAGCCCAGCACCTGGGTGGTCGGGTAGGGCCGGTAGAAGTCATCCAGCGACCGAATCAGGTAGGTGGGGCGCTGATCGGCCGGGGCGGCCAGGGCGCTGCGCGGGCTATCGACTCCGGTGAGCACCAGGGCGCTGCTGAACCCGGCGCGGTTGGCACCCAGGATATCGGTGTCCAGCCGGTCCCCGACCACCAGCGGCTTGGTTGAATCCAGCCGTTCCGCGGCACGGGTGAACAGGTAGGACTGCGGTTTGCCGGCGATCTCCGGCTCGGCGTCCACCGCCGCCTGCACGGCGTTGACCAGCGAGCCGTTGCCCGGGGCCAGGCCCTCGG
>NZ_BAXF01000798.1:0-759 GCF_001310435.1 Arthrobacter sp. JCM 19049
CCGGCGTTGCTGCAGCGGGCCGATGGGTGGCTGCAGGAGGGGCTGCAGCAGATGGCCCGGGGGACCGCGGCGGCAAAGGTCGACTTGGCCCAGGCGCTGCGCTCGTTGATTCCATGGCAGCACGCCCATGACCTGGATGAGCTGCTGCCCGAGCGGCTGCAGGTTCCCAGCGGCTCGCGCATCGCCCTGCAGTACCGGAGCCGGGCACGGCGCAGGGCCGGGTGGTGGCGGCGGTGAAGCTGCAGGAATGCTTCGGGCTGGCCCAAACGCCGCGGCTGCTGCACGGCAGGTGCCGATCCAGTTCCACCTGCTTTCCCCGGCCGGCCGGCCCCTGGCGGTCACCGATGACCTGCGCAGTTTCTGGGATGGCCCGTACCGACAGGTGCGCGCCGAGATGCGCGGGCGCTATCCCAAGCATCCGTGGCCGGAAAACCCCTGGGAGCACGTGGCCACCGCAAAAACCAAAAACCGGTTGCGCTAGGCGCCGCTGGCCAGTGCTTGCGGCCGCCCGGAACGGGTGATCCCCGCCAGCTGGGTGCAGCTGGCGGGGATCACTGGTGCCACGGGTCGCCGAAGGCCTGGGCTTAGGCGAAGGCGGAGATGCCGGTGATCGCCCGGCCCATGATCAGCGCCTGCACCGTTTCGGTGCCCTCATAGGTGTGCAGCGCCTCCATGTCCGCGAAGTGGCGGGCCACCCGGTTGTCGGTCAGGATGCCGTTGCCGCCCAACAGGTCCCGCGCGTTCGCCGCGATCGAACGG
>NZ_BAXF01000799.1:0-756 GCF_001310435.1 Arthrobacter sp. JCM 19049
CCGGCACGCCGATCACTGGCAGCGGGGTCACCGAGGCGAGCATGCCCGGCAGGTGGGCGGCGCCGCCGGCACCGGCGATGATGATGCGCAGGCCGCGTTCGTGGGCCTTCTTTCCGTACTCGATCATCTCGGTGGGCATGCGGTGCGCGGAGACCACGTCGGCTTCGAAGGGGATGCCGAACTCGGTCAGGGCCTGGGCGGCCAGGCGCATGACCGGCCAGTCGGAGTCCGAACCCATCACGAGGCCGACCACGGGGGCAGAGGTTGTCATTCGTTGCTTCCTTGAACTTGTCTTGGGGTGGCGCAGGCCACCACCACTAGGCATAGGCTATGCGTTTTGCTTCACGCCGTCACGGATCAACGCGGCCACCATCTCGGCGCGCTGACGCAGTTCATCAACTGTTTGCCCGGTGTTGGCCACCACGTTCACGTGCCCGATCTTGCGTCCGGGGCGCACGGACTTGCCGTAGGCATGCACCTTGACCTCTGGCGCAGCATCCAGTGCGGCGGAGAAGGCGGAGTACAGGTCCTGGTTTTCTCCACCGAGGTAGTTTTTCATCACGGTCAGGCCCAGTTCGCGGGTTTCGCCCAGCGGCAGGTCCAGCACGGCGCGCAGGTGCTGCTCAAACTGGCTGGTGACCGAGCCGTTCATGGTCCAGTGCCCGGTGTTGTGCGGGCGCATCGCCAGCTCGTTGATCACAAAGCCGGCCCCGCTGCCGGGGGTCTCGAACAGCTCCGCGGCCATCACGCCGGTGA
>NZ_BAXF01000800.1:0-755 GCF_001310435.1 Arthrobacter sp. JCM 19049
CGCGTGGGCGGCCAGGATCCCGACCACCGCGGAGGGGTTGTGAATCCGCCCGCCCAGCACCGCCTGCAGCGCCTCATCCAGCGGCACCCAGTCCGAACGCATCTCCGCTTCCTCATCGGTGCGCTTGAAACGCTCCGCGGTGGCCACCTCGCTGGCCTGGCGGGCCAGGAAGATGCGCATCGCCTCGGAGGAGGAGCCCGGGGAGAGGAACACGTCGGTGAGCACCGCCCATTGCGCGGCGGTGCGATCGGCCTCCTCCCACAGCTCACGCTGGGCGGCGCGCAGCGGGGCTTCGCCCTCCACGTCCAGCAGTCCGGCAGGAAGCTCCCACAGGGTCATGCCCACCGGGTGGCGGTACTGGTTGATCAGCAGCACGCGGTCCCGCTCATCGAGGACCACCACGGCACCGCCCCGGGGTGGGAGACGTAGTCGCGGGTGATGCGCGGCCCGCCGGGGGCCAGGTCCACCTCATCGTGCAGCACATCCCAGATCAGCCCGTCGTAGACGGTCTGCGAGGAGACCACGGTGCGCGGAGAGAATTCGTCGCTGGGGTGCTGGTTGTGGGGCACGAAGAGGGTCCTTCCATCTGGATGACAATGCCGGCCGGCAGGACTGCTGATGCCGGCGGCCGCGGTGTTGTTCGCAGTGTAAGCCCAAGGGCCGGTACCGCTGCAAGTTCATGCAGCGGTAGGCCCTTGGTTGGCTCTGCCCGGGGGTTCCGGGGCCCCGGGCGTCGGGGTGCCGGGGTTGGTGCT
>NZ_BAXF01000801.1:0-749 GCF_001310435.1 Arthrobacter sp. JCM 19049
ACCGCCAGGTAAACATCCCGTTTCCGGTGTGTGTTTCCCGCTGGCAACAGATAAAAACTATACGCAGGTTCCACCACCCACGCAAATCGAAAAGCGGTGTTCTGCGTCATACTCCCGCGGGGCCGTCATGGGGGCGTTTCACGGTGCCTGGTGTCCGGGCTGGGCGCGGAAACCAGGATGATGATCGCCCGGGCTGTTTCATCGTCTTCGTTGGCGTATCTGCCTGCCCCACTCTTCGGACCGGCCGGTGCTCTGCCCTAGTGTGGGAGTCATGAGCGATCTGCAGAAACGTCTTGGCTACCGTCACCCGATTTTCAATGCCTCAATGGCCGGAGCGGCCGGCGGTCAGTTGGCCGCAGCGGTGTCCACGGCCGGAGGTGTGGGCATGATCGGTGTTCCGGCGGCACCGAGCCCGCAGTGGATCGAGGAACAGCTCTCCCATGTCCGGGAACTGCCCACACCATGGGGAGCGGGATTCATGGGCTGGGCCCTGGAGCAGGACATGGGTCCGCTGCAGGCCTTCCTGAATGAGCGCCCTTCCTGGTGTGCATCAGCTTCGGCGAGGTGGGCCGCCCAGCCGCGCTGGCCCGCGAGTCCGGGGTGCTCACCGCCATGCAGATCGGCAATGCGCAGGACCTGCAGCGGCTCAAGACGCCGATATTGACATCATCATTTGCCGCGGCGGCGAGGGTGGCGGCCACGGGCGGAACGAGGCCGGGACTTGGCACTGTTGCAGCTGGCGGTTAATG
>NZ_BAXF01000802.1:0-747 GCF_001310435.1 Arthrobacter sp. JCM 19049
TCCGCGTTGGCCTGCAGGGCGCCTGCGGCACACGGCGTTCGAGGGCCAGCAGGCGCACCGCCTCGGCCTCGATGATTCCCCGGGTTCGGTAAATGTCCCGCGCATCATCGGCGTTCAGCACCCGCACCCGCGCGGTTTGGTGGGCGTTGCGGCTGAGCAGGCCGCTGGCCACCAGGTTTTCCAGGGCCGCCTTCGCGGTGGGACGGGCCACCTCATAGCGCGCGGCCAGCTCGGTTTCACGCAGCGGTGTTCCCGGAGCCAGTTCCCCGTTGAAGATTCGCTCCCGCAGGTCACGGATGATCGCCTGAACCACGGAGACCACTTGCAAGCGCGCCACCTGCGCTCCTTTCCGCCTTGGTGCCTGGACGGTTCAAGTATCGCATGCAAGGGTCTACCATGGCATGTGTACTTGTTAGACAATATTCTTATTTGGGTAGTCTGGATCCCCAGATGACAGGAGCACACCATGGCCGTGAGCACGCCAGCATTGGGTGAGAGCACCGTTGCGCCGGAAGTATTGAACGTCGTCACCGACGCGTCGCGGGTGCGCACCCGCTCCATTGACCGGGTCGCCTACGCCTCTGATGCCTCGCACTACCTGTTCACCCCCCAGGCGGTGGTCATCGCCGCCGACGCCAAGGAAGTCAGCGGGCTGCTGGCCGCCGCGGCACGCAACCATCAGCCGGTCACCCTGCGTTCGGGCGGCACCTCCCTGGCCGGACAGGCCAGTGGGGAGGGGCTGCTGGT
>NZ_BAXF01000803.1:0-745 GCF_001310435.1 Arthrobacter sp. JCM 19049
CTGGTACACCGGCAGCAGGGCGGCGGTGACCACGATGAACGTGGTGGAGCCGTCGCCGTCCAGCGAGATCACGGCGGTGAGCAGCGCGGTGCCGATGACGACCTTGGCCGGGTCGTTGCCGACCAGCTTCAGGATCGCGGCCACCAGCTTGTCGAACAGGCCCACGTCGATCATGATGCCGAAGTACATGATGGCGAACATGAGCAGGGCCGCGGTGCCGGACATCGACTTCACGGCGTCCATCACCATGTCGCCCAGGCCCAGCCCGGCCCCGGCGAACAGCCCGAACACGGTGGCACAATGATCAGTGCCAGCATCGGGGTCATGCGTTTGGTCATGATCAGCACCATGAAGGTGGCGACCATGAGGAATCCGAGGGCAACTAACATTGCACCGACCTCCTTGGCGGAAAAACGTTGATGATTGCACCCGTGGGGCGGGTACGCCATTGACGCTACGTGGGCTGCGTCACGACCGCGGCTTGTGCCGGGTTCTGATCGCTTTTAGTTTTTGACCGCTTTTTGCTCATTGAAATCTCCCCGGCCCGTATGCTGGGTAAATGCGCTCCACCATCGCCACCAGCCGCCGCCTGAGCGGCAAGCACTTCGCCTCGCGCATCATGCGTCTGCAGTTCGCGGTGCTTGGGCTGCTGATCCTGGTGGTGACAGCCGCGACCATCGCGGTGCGCTACGACCAGGTCTTTGAACGCGCCGAAGCCACGGCCCTGGGCATCGCCCGCACCGTG
>NZ_BAXF01000804.1:0-746 GCF_001310435.1 Arthrobacter sp. JCM 19049
GCCGCATGGCTGGCGCCCCCGGCGGGGTCAGGGTCGCAGAGCGTGACGCGCACCCCGCGGCTGCGCAGTTCAAAAGCGGTACATAGTCCGGCGATCCCGGCACCAACGATCACGACATGCATCAGGCACTTTCCTTCCTACGGCGGCATGACCCGCATCAGGTGTAGCGGTCGGCACGAAGCCCTCTCAGCCCGGATCAACAGATCGCGCAGGCTCCCGCGGAGTTAGAAGGATTATAGGCATGGTGCAGCTCACAAACACCAATTGCATGACGGCCGGTCCCGCCGGCGGGCCGCCGCACACACAACCCGTGGTTCACTGGGAGGCATGAACACATCCGGCACCACCCACAACGCGCAGTCCTACCCCCGGCTCCTGGAGCGCAGCGACCCGTTGGCCCAAGAGCTGCTGGCCCTGGAAGAGCAGTTGCTCTCACCAGCGGTCCGGGGGGATGCGCAGCAGCTGGCTGTGCTGCTGCACGAGATGTTTGAGGAGGTGGGGGTCTCGGGCCGGCACTACACGAAGGACGAGATCATCGCGCTGTTGGCCACCCAAACGCGCACCGATAATCCCCCGGCCGCCCTGCACGCCCCGAGCCTGTTGGCCTTGTCCGAGCATCAGGTGCTGCTGCGCTGGCAGAGCACCGGGGTGCGTACCGCCCACCGCAGTTCCCTGTGGCAGTTGGAGCGGGGCCGCTGGCAGTTGCTGTACCACCAGGCACCGCCAGTGCCGTTGGCGCGCAGCAG
>NZ_BAXF01000805.1:0-744 GCF_001310435.1 Arthrobacter sp. JCM 19049
CAGCCACGCCGCCAACGAACCGGGCACCGCGCAAGACCCGGGGCCGGGGACCCGCTCTCACAGCTGCGCGCCAAGGACGAGGACCCGGCCGGCTGGGGTGAGAAGCCTGATGACCTGGCCGAGGGGATGCGCCGCGAAAAACCGCCGCACTGGGGCTGATACGCCGCCGGCCGCACCCTAGTTCACCAGCACGGCGGAAACCTTGCCGCGGGTGACCGCCCCGGAGAGCTCATCGGCTTGGGCCCCGTCGGCGGCCACCACCACAATGCCCTCCCGGACGTGCCGGAGGCCGGCAACAGCCCCAACGAATCACCCTCGCCGCGCTGCGGCACCCACAGCACCGGCAGGCGCCGGCCAATGGTGTGGGAGATGATCTCCTGTTCGAAGCCGTCCCCGCTGCTGAGCACGATATCCACCAGCTGCCCGGGGTGCAGCAGCTGAACGGTGGCCGGATCCGACAACCGGATCGGTACCGCCACACTGCCCGGCGGCATCCCGGTCAGCAGCTGTGGACCAATCAACACCTGTTCATTGAGCAATGCACCGGCCGGTAAACCCACCGCCAGGCGCTGGCCGATGGCCTGCTGCGGGTCATCGAGCAGCCCCGGGACCTGTGACAGGCCGCTGACCGGTGAGAACACCACGTCCTGGGCCAGCAACTGGGACCCGGCGGACTTCTCCACGGCCAGGGTCAGCACCTGCTGGTCGCTGGTCCTCTCCGGCGCCAGAGCGCTGAGCAGCGAG
>NZ_BAXF01000806.1:0-744 GCF_001310435.1 Arthrobacter sp. JCM 19049
CGAAGCTGCTGATCGCCGACGAGCCGACCAGCGCCCTGGATGTCTCGGTGCAGGACGAGGTGCTCACCCTGCTGCTGGAGCTGCAGCAGGAGCACGGATTCGGCTGCCTGTTCATCAGCCACGACCTGGCGGTGGTGCATTCGGTGTGCGACTCGGTCAGCGTGATGCGCCAGGGCCAGGTCCTGGAGTCCGGTCCGGCGGCCCGGGTGCTCACCGACCCGCAGCAGGACTACACCCGGCAGCTGCTGGCCTCGGTCCCCTCCCCGGATCCAGAAGCCCAGGCGCTGCGCCGCCAGGCCCGCCGGGAACTGCTCGCACTTGGAAGTGAAGGGAAATAGTTGAAGGCACGACTAGGAATAGACATCGGCGGCACCGGGATCTCGGCGGTGATGCTGGATCCGGCCGGCCAGGTGCTGGCCAAGTGTGCCACCCCCTCCCCGGCCTCCGAGGGCGGGGACGCCATGGTGCAGGCCGTGCGCCGGGTCAGTGTCGAGGCAATCGCCCAGTCCGGGGCCACCCCGATCAGTGCCGGGGTCGGTGCCGCCGGGGTGATTGACGCGCACGGCGTGGTCAGGGTGGCCAGCGACTCGTTTAGCGGCTGGCAGGGCTACCATCTGGGGGCCAACCTGCAGCGGGCGCTGTCCATGCCGGTGAGCATCGGCAACGACGTGGCCGCATTCGTGCTGGCCGAACAGTTCTACGGGGCCGGGTACGGGCACCCCAACTTCTTCGGCATCACGCTGG
>NZ_BAXF01000807.1:0-745 GCF_001310435.1 Arthrobacter sp. JCM 19049
CCGCCGGCACCCCCAGCAGCAGCTGCCCGGACAGCGCGGTAAACGGTGCGTGGGTGTGCACCTGGCCCAACTGGTGCCACAACGCCTCTCCGGCCGCGGCCACGTCAGTGACCGAACGGGGCCGGGGGCTGAGCGCAACGACAAACATGGCTTAAGTATTGCGTGCCGGGCCCGCTTTGTCCTGATGTTGCGCGAATCCGGCCCGACGCGCGGGCGGCGGTGACCTAGGCTGGTACCGCAGGGAAACTGAAGGAGAGCGCATGGCAGAGGTCATAGCCGGGCGGTTTGAGCTGATCGAGCACATTGCCCAGGGCGGCTCGGGTTCGGTGTGGCTGGCCCGGGACCTGCAGTGCCGGCGGCGCTGCGCCGCGAAGGTGATGCGCCAAAGCTACAGCGGGGAGCTGCTGCGCTTCGTGCGCGAACAGGGCGTGAAGTTCGACCACCCCCATCTGCTCACCCCCTACGGGTGGGCGGCCGTGGATGACCGGGTGGTCATCGCCTCCCAGCTGATGCGCGGCGGAAACCTGCACACCGCCCTGCAGGATTACGGGGCGATGAGCCCCGAGCTGACGGCCGAGGTGCTGGCCCAGCTGCTGGAGGCGCTGGGCCACGTGCACGCCGCCGGGTGGATCCACCGGGACGTGAAGCCGGCCAATGTGCTGCTGGAGCTGACCGGGACCGGGGTGCCGCGGGTGCGGCTGACCGATTTCGGGATTGCCGCCCACATGGACCAGCCGCGGCTGAC
>NZ_BAXF01000808.1:0-739 GCF_001310435.1 Arthrobacter sp. JCM 19049
GCGCCTGCTGCCAGCTGTCGGCGTCGAACCCGATTCCGTCGTCGAAAATGTCCAGACGCACCATACCACCGGCCAGCTGCAGCGCCTACACGGCCGAGGACATGTGGGCAGCGCTGGGCTACGAGCCGAGCGTGGCCAACAGCGCTGGCCCACCGTGGATGAGGCCCTGCTGGTGGATGACACCATCACCGCGGTCGTCCAGGTCAAGGGCAAGGTCCGCGCCCGCCTGGAGGTGTCGGTGGACATCAGCGAGGCGGAGCTGGAGGCCGCGGCCCTGGCCCACGAGAACGTGGTGCGCCTGCTGGATGGCAAGCGCCGCTGAAGGTCATCGTGCGCGCCCCGAAGCTGGTCAACGTGGTGCCGGCACCGTAGGGTCGGGCACATGAGTGAACGCCCCAGCGCCGGACGGGGACGGTGGTTTGCCAAACGCCGTCCCGTCCGCGCCCGCCGCCCGGATCGGGATCGTCACCGATTCCTCCGCCTGCCTGGGCGGGCCATGGCTGGAGCACCCGGACTTTGAGATGCTCACCATCCCGGTGATCATCGACGACGTGGTGTGCGGGGATGACACCGACGCGCTGGTGATGGGGCTGGCCATGGGCCAGGCGGTGCGCACCTCCCGTCCTGCGCCGGGGCAGTTCATGCGCGCCTACCGGCAGCTGGCCGAGGCCGGCTGCGAAGCCATCATCTCCGTGCACCTTTCGGCCGGGCTCTCGGCACCCACGAATCCGCGCGCTGG
>NZ_BAXF01000809.1:0-739 GCF_001310435.1 Arthrobacter sp. JCM 19049
GCCCGCACCCGGCAGCTGGGGCTGGCCGCGCGCCCGGCCACCGAGGCGGACCTGGGGCAGGCGGACATCATCGTGTGCGCCACTTCCGCCACCGACCCGCTCTTTGACGGATCGCTTATCAAGGACGGGGCGGCGGTGGTGGCCATGGCTCCCACGAACCGCAATTCCGGGAACTGGACGCGAACCTGATGGGCCGTTCACTGATCGTGGTGGAGGAGGTGGACACCGCCCTGCGCGAGGCCGGGGACCTGATCCAGGCCATGGCCGAGGACCCGGACCTGTCGGCCGAGTCGCTGCACACGCTGCGGGACCTGGTGCGCGGCCAAGTCCAGCGGGCCACCGACCGGCCGAACGTGTTCAAGGGGACCGGGATGTCCTGGCAGGACCTGGCCATCGCCGTGGGAGTGCACGAAACCCGCTAATCGGCGGCGCCGCCGATTTGTTGGGCAAAGAGCGCGGGCCGCGGTGCCGGGAGAAGGATTCCCGGTGCCGCGGCCCGCGCCATATTTGCCTGTCGGCAGATCCAGCCGATACCGGTTTCATTCTCACCGTGCGGCACTGGGATACTGGGGCCATGAATGCACCTAGGGAAAACGTGTGGCTTGCCGCCGTTCGAGCCAATCCGGACCATGCCCACAACTACGCGCAGCGCTGGCGCCGGCTGGCCGCCGAGGGCAGCGACATCTACGGCGAGGCCGGATGATTGACGCGATGGCCGAGCGCGGCAGCCGCATCCTGG
>NZ_BAXF01000810.1:0-736 GCF_001310435.1 Arthrobacter sp. JCM 19049
GATGGCCGCCAAACACGAACGCCGGGCGCTGTCGGTGGGTTATGTGGCAACGCCGCCGAGGTGTTCGGGCAGCTGCTCGAACGCCAGCAGCGTGGTGAGCTGCAGGTGGACATCGTCACCGACCAGACCAGCGCGCACGACCCGCTCAGCTACCTGCCGGTGGAGCACACCCTGGAGGCCTGGCACGCCGAGGCACAGGCCGACCCGGTCGGGTTCACCAAGAAGGCCCAGGCCTCCATGGCCCGCCACGTCGCGGCGATGGTCGGCTTCCAGGACGCCGGGGCCGAGGTGTTCGACTACGGCAACTGCATCCGCGACGAGGCCCGCAAGGGCGGCTATGAGCGGGCCTTCGCGTTCCCCGGCTTCGTGCCGGCCTACATCCGCCCGCTGTTCTGCGAGGGGCTGGGCCCGGTTCCGCTGGGTGGCGCTGTCCGGGGACCCGAAGGACATCGAGGTCACCGACCGGGCGCTGAAGGAGCTGTTCCCCGAGAACGGGCACCTGCACCGCTGGCTGGACGCGGCCGCCGAGCACGTTGAATTCGAGGGCCTACCGCGCGCATCTGCTGGCTGGGCTATGGCGAGCGCCACCGGGCGGGGCTGCTGTTCAACCAGCTGGTGGCCGAGGGCAAGGTCTCCGCGCCGATCGTGATCGGGCGCGACCACCTGGATTCGGGTTCGGTGGCCTCCCCCTACCGGGAGACCGAGGCGATGGCCGACGGTTCGGACGCGGTGGCGG
>NZ_BAXF01000811.1:0-735 GCF_001310435.1 Arthrobacter sp. JCM 19049
CCAGCTTTCTGAGGGAAACTGGGCCCGGCGCCGTTGGCTTATCCAGAGCGCAGCGCCGCCGCGTCGGGCACGGGGAGGCTACGGGTTTGGGTTCCAGTAGGTGTTGCGCTGCGGCTTTTGTTCCGGATCGGTGTGCTTGGGCATGATCACGTAGGGCAGCCCGTCGATCACCACCACCTCGATCTGCCCGCTGTCCACTGCGTGGTGGTCGGAGTCGCAGAACGGCCCGATATTGGCCAGCTCCGTTTTCCCACCGAGGTACCACGGTTTGATGTGGTGGAACTGCAGTTGGGAGGGTGGCGCGGTGCACCCGGCACCAGGCAACATCGGTCCCGGGCCAACACCGCGCGCTGCAGCGAGAGCGGAACCAGGCGTTGGGTTCGCCCGTAGTCCAGCAGTTCGCTCTTGGCGCCCAGCACGGCCGAAATGATGTTGGCCTGGCACAGCAGCCGCCTGAGTTCTCCTGGCGGAAGGTCCAGCCGTGGGCCGTTTGCGCGTGGGCCGAGGCCAGATCGCGCAGGTCCTGCAGCTGCAGGTAGACGACCGCTTCGGGGCGGATCGTCTTGCGTTGTCCGGTGCCGGTGGGGGAACTGGTGAGCAGGTCCATGATTGCGTTCAGCGCCCGTTCCGGTGGGGTGGGTTCCAGCCCCGGAGCCGCCGGTTCCCAGCGGGCCGAGTCATCCACGTCGTCGGGCAGGAAGTCCGGACGGTCATCCGCCCCGGCGTTCGCCTGCT
>NZ_BAXF01000812.1:0-729 GCF_001310435.1 Arthrobacter sp. JCM 19049
CCACCAGCTCCCTGGAGCTGGGCATCGACATGGGGCGGGTGGACCTGGTGATCCAGGTGGAGTCGCCGAACTCGGTCTCCTCCGGGCTGCAGCGGGTGGGCCGTGCCGGGCACCAGGTCGGCTCCGTCTCCCGCGGCGTGTTCTACCCCAAGCACCGGGCGGACCTGCTGTCCACCGCGCTGGTGGTCACCCGGATGCGCACCGGCAGATCGAGAAGATGACGGTGCTGGCCAACCCTCTGGACGTGCTGGCCCAGCAGACCCTGGCCGCGGTCGCCCTGGCGGACTTGGGCGTGGAGTCCTGGTTTGACACGGTGCGCCGCTCCGCCCCCTACGCGCAGCTGCCGCGCAGCGCCTACCTGGCCACCCTGGACATGCTCTCGGGCAAGTACCCCTCCGATGAGTTCGCCACCCTCAAGCCCCGGATCATCTGGGACCGGGATGCCGGGACCCTCTCCGCCCGTCCCGGGGCCCAGCGCCTGGCGGTCATCTCCGGGGGCACCATCCGGACCGCGGGCTGTTCGGGGTCTTCCTGGCCGGGGCCGAGGACTCCAAGGCCCCAAAGCGGGTGGGTGAACTGGATGAGGAGATGGTCTACGAGTCCCGGGTGGGCGACGTGTTCGCGCTGGGGGCCACCAGCTGGCGGATCGAGGACATCACCCATGACCGGGTGCTGGTCTCCCCGGCGTTCGGCCAGCCGGGCAAGCTGCCCTTCTGGCACGGGGACGGG
>NZ_BAXF01000813.1:0-732 GCF_001310435.1 Arthrobacter sp. JCM 19049
CGCGCGGCCAGCGGGCGACCGGATTCACCCCGGTGCGGGATCTGCTGACCCGTTACACCGGGGCCCGCAAGGCCGTGCTGCTGGGGGTGCTGTCGGTGCTCTTCGCCGTGGCCCTCTCCGCGGTCAGCGGCTGGCTGATCGTCAAGGCCAGCTACATGCCCCCGGTGCTGCACCTGATGGTGGCGATCGTGAGCGTGCGCGCCCTGGGCATTGGCCGGGCGGCGCTGCGCTACCTGGAGCAGCTGGCCATCCACGACGCGGTGCTGGGGTACGCGGCCGAGCTGCGGGAAAAGATCTGGAACGCCATGGTGGCCAAGCCCGCCAGCTGGGGCGTTGTCTCCCGTTCCCCGGTGGTGCTGCGCTTCTTCCTGGCCGAGGTCGATGAACTGCGCGACCTGCTGACCCGGGTGGTCTTCCCGCCCCTGCAGGCCCTGATCGTCTGGCTGCTGGGCACCGTGGTGCTCTTCCTGATCCAGCCGACCTTCGGGTATGCGGGACTGGGCGCGCTGCTGCTGATGCTCATTGTCATTGTTCCGCTGATCCGCCGCATCGAGGGGCGCAGCACCACCGAGCAGCTGGAGCACCGGCTGCAGGTCAACGAACGCGTGCTGGCCATTCTGCGCAACCGGGCCTCGCTGCGGGCCAACGGCTCCCTGGGGGAGCTGCTGGCCCGGCTGCGGCACACCGAGCGGGAAAACACCCGCAAGGCCAGCTGGCACGCCCTGGCCCAGG
>NZ_BAXF01000814.1:0-729 GCF_001310435.1 Arthrobacter sp. JCM 19049
CCCCGGCCCGCAGCAGCCGGCGCATCCGGGACTGGGCGGTGTTGCGGGCGATGCCCACCTGATCGGCCAGCTCGGAAATCTGGATCCGTGGATCCGCGATCATGGCCAGCAAGATCTTCACGTCCACGTCGTCCAAACGCACCAAAACTACTCTCCGTACTCTCCCGATCCGCCAATTTTTGGATGTTTTGCTCAATGGAACCGTCAATTGGCGATGCAATGCTTTGAAGTATTCCATATTAGTGAAGGAACAGGCTATTCGCGTAGCCATCTCGAAGCAGAATGCTCAATCTCTTCCACCCCTGTTGATCGGCAGGGGACCAGCACGCCGCCACGTCCGGTGGCTGGCGGACACCAGAAAGGCGGGTCGGCGATGTCGGTGATCAGTGAGCTGAGGATGCGTCCCGGCACGGCAGCCAGCTACGACCGGTGGGACGCCACGCCGCGCACCCGCCTGGTGCTCTCCGGGCTGGTGATCTTTGTGCTGCTGTGCGGCGCCAACCTGGCCACCCCACTCTACCCGGGGCTGCAGCAGTCGCTGGGCCTGGGCCGATGGGCACCTCGGTCGCCTTCGCCAGCTACGTGATGGCACTCATCGTCTTTTTGGTCACGGTCGGGCACTGGTCCGACCACATCGGCCGCCGCGCCGCGCTGCTGTTGGCCGTGCTGATTGGCCTGGCCGGCACGCTGGTCTTCGGGACCGCCGATGACCTGCTGGGGTTGTGCGCC
>NZ_BAXF01000815.1:0-726 GCF_001310435.1 Arthrobacter sp. JCM 19049
CAGCGGCGGGATCCTGGTGTCGCGGCTCTTCTGGCAGGCCCGGCGGCGTGGGCTGCACGGGGCGAATGCCGTGGCGTTGATGCTGCCGCCGGGGGTACGGGGCAGCGCGGTCGCCTTCGAGGCCCTGGTCTTGCAAGGCCCTGCTGTGGCCTAGGACTGCTCCTACGCGCGGGCCGGGAGCTAGATGTTGAAGCCCAGTGCCCGCAATTGCTCTCGTCCCTCATCGGTGATCCGCTGCGCGCTCCAGGGCGGCAGCCAGACCCAGTTCAGGTGGTAGGTGCCGACCAGGTTCCTTAGGACCGAAGCGACCTGTTCCTCGATCACATCGGTCAGCGGGCATTCGGCGGTGGTCAGCGTCATGTCGATTTCCAGTACCCCGCGTTCGCTGAAGCGCAACCCGTACACCAGGCCCAGATTGATGATGTTGACCCCGAGCTCGGGTCGATCACGTCCTTCAGCGCCTCGCGGATCTCGGCCATGGGCCGGGCCAACCGGGTGGGGACGCCGTGTTCTGGGGATTCGGACATCAACTGCTCCGCAAACTCGTGTGAATAGGGGAACCTGCATTGATTACGCCACTTGGCCATCACGTTATCATCCGGTGTGGCGGTCCCCCAGCAGATGACGCCGCACCGGGTAACTTCCACGCAGCCGCTGCTTGTTGCGGCGCGGCTGCGGCCGGCTGCTGCACCCCGTCGCGTGGGGGTTAACGCCAGCAGGCCGGCA
>NZ_BAXF01000816.1:0-724 GCF_001310435.1 Arthrobacter sp. JCM 19049
CCCGGATGCTGGAGTTCGCCCGGGTGATCCTGCGCGGCACCGCGAGCCGCCCCGCCAGCTTCTCCTGCTTTGGACTGCACGAGTGGGCGATGGCCTACAAGTCCGAGGAGAACGGGATCCGGCACGAATACCTGCCGCTGCGGCTGGGCGCGGCCGGCACCGACCGGGTGGTGGAGAAGCATCGGATCCGCTGCACCCACTTTGACGCCTTCCGCTTCTACACCCCGCAGGCCGCGCCGCTCAATGAGCTGCAGCCCACCCGGGAAACCCAGCGGGACCTGGAACAGCCCGGGTGCCTGCACGCCAACATGGACCTGTACAAGTGGGCGTACAAACTGGTGCCGCTGGTCTCCAGTGAGCTGATGATGGACTGCTTCGAGCTGGCCTGGGACATCCGCACCATGGACATGCAGGCCTCCCCCTACGACCTGGCCGAGTGGGGCTACTCGCCGATCCGGATCGAAACCGCCGAGGGCAAGGCCCGCTACGTGCGGGAGCAGAAGCGCTTCGCCGAACGCGCCGACGTGCTGCGTTCGCGGCTGCTGGCGGTCGCCGAATCCGTGGCGCTGCCGGCCTGCGGCAACACCTTGAGCACCAGCTAACGCCGGGACGCTGGCGGCCGGGCTGTGCTTCAAGCCACAATGGACTATGGACGTTCTACGCTTGGCGCGCCGCGCCGGACTTTCGCTGACCTGCCTGCTGGCCCTGATGGCGGCCAGCGGCT
>NZ_BAXF01000817.1:0-721 GCF_001310435.1 Arthrobacter sp. JCM 19049
CGTGTTCCGGCACGCTCCTCCTCACGGTAGGACAGCGCCCCCTCGGCCGGCTCGGAGTCCGCGGGCGAACCGGAGTCCTGGCCGCCGGCTTCCCCGGCCTCGGTGGCCACGGAGATGAACGGCTCGTCAACCAGCATCATCTGCCCGGCTTCCCCGTGCAGCTGGTGCACCACGCCCTCGAACGGGCAGGGGATCTCCACCAGCGACTTGGCGGTCTCCACCTCGGCGATGGGCTGGTCCACGGCCACGGTGTCCCCCGCGGCGACCATCCAGCGCACCAGTTCGGCCTCGGTCAGGCCCTCCCCCAGGTCGGGGAGCAGGAATGTCTTGATCACGTTAGGCCTCCCATTGCAGTTGGTCGACGGCGTCGAGGATGCGCTCGGCGCTGGGCAGGTGGTGCTTTTCCAGGGTCGGGGCCGGGTACGGGATGTCGAACCCGGTCACCCGCAGCACCGGGGCCGCCAGCGAGTGGAAGCAGCGCTCCTGGATCCTGGCGGTGATTTCACTGGCCACGGACACGAAGCCCTGGGCCTCGCCGATCACCACGGCCCGTCCGGTCTTGCGTACCGAGGCGGCCACGGTCTCATCATCGAACGGCACAATGGTGCGCACGTCGATGACTTCCAGGTTCCGGCCCTCCTCGGCGGCGATCTTGGCCGCCTCCAGGGCGGTGGACACGCTCGGGCCGTAGGCCACCAGGGTGGCGTCGGTGCCCGGGCGG
>NZ_BAXF01000818.1:0-719 GCF_001310435.1 Arthrobacter sp. JCM 19049
GGCGCACGCCGCCGCGGCCGGCCACCGGTTCCGCCCGTGGCGCTTAAACAGTGTTTCGTACAGCCGAACCGGGCCGTGCGTGCACTACCTTAGGAAGTGGCGTGTTGTGTGCCAAAACCGGCCCGCGGCGACCGCGCGGCACGGGGGCAAAATCTGATCCCGGCATCGGCGGCGCCGCCGACGGGAAGCGAACGAAGGGAATGAGAGTCGTGACTAGTGGCCGAACTGCTGCCGCCGAACGCGTGGCCAGCTGGGTAAAGACCCTGGGGCAGGGGACCGGCGCGGACACCACGCTGCGGTTCGCCCCGTCGACCTCCAACAGCATTGACATCACCCACGCCAACCCCTCGGGCCTGGCCCAGTTCCTGGCCGGGCGGCGCACCCGCCTGTCCACCCTGCTGCATGACGCGGACCAGTTCGCGGTGGCCAAGCGCACCGCCCGTGCGCTGGACGCGAAGATCGATGAACTGTGGGACGAGCGCGGCATCGACGTGGGCTACCTGGCCGCGGGCGTGGCGAACTGGCGCGCCACCCATGAGGGCGCAGCGAGGCGCTGTCCGCCCCGATCATGCTCGGGCGGATCAAGCTGACCCGCCACCTGGACCAGGACGACTACGACGTGCAGCTGGTGGGCCGCGCCATCGTCTCCCCGGCGTTCATCCGCCAGGTCGAGGCCGACCACCACGCCGCCATTGACACCCAGGCGGTGCACGCCGCCG
>NZ_BAXF01000819.1:0-718 GCF_001310435.1 Arthrobacter sp. JCM 19049
CCGCGCTGCTGGGCAAGTACGCCCCGGGGTCCTCCTTCAAGGTCATTTCCGCGCTGGCGATGCTGCGCGACGGGGCCACCCCGGGCACCAAGGTCGCCTGCCCCGCCACCACCACCGTGGATGGCAAGGCCTTCAAGAACTATGACGGCTACCCCTCCAGCGCGCTGGGCCAGCTGCCGCTGTCCGAGGCCCTGGCCCAGTCCTGCAATACGGTCTTCGTTGAGGCCGGGGCGGACCTGGCTCCTCCAAGGTCGCCCAGGCGGCTGGCTCGCTGGGTTTGAACGCGCAGGATTCCACCGGCGCCAACGCCTTCCTCGGCACGGTGCCCGATGATTCCAAGGGCACGGAGCTGGCGGCCAACATGATCGGGCAGGGGGTGGTGCAGGCTTCCCCGCTGGGCATGGCCACGGTGATGGCCTCGGTGGTGGCCGGTGAGACCGTGCACCCGCAGCTGGTGCTCACCGACGCGCAGGACCAGCAGGACGCCGGGCAGGTCCCAGCAGCCCAGCCCCTCGACGCAGGCCACCGAGCTGAGCGAGGATGAAGCCAAGCAGCTGCGCTCCATGATGGGCGAGGTCGTGGACCACGGCACCTTGAAGCAGCTGAATTCGGTGCCCGGCGGCACGGTGATCGGCAAGAGCGGCACCGCGGAGTACGACGCCGAACGCAACGCCCACGCCTGGGCCATTGCCGGGCAGGGCGACCTGGCGATCGCGGC
>NZ_BAXF01000820.1:0-715 GCF_001310435.1 Arthrobacter sp. JCM 19049
GCCGTCCAGGCGCACCCGCATGCCTTGGAGTGGGCGTGGGAGGTGATCGCCTCGATCTCCTGCGGGGTGTAGACGGTGCCCAGTTCGGTGGCCTGGGTGATCGACACGGCCAGCGGCTGGGCGCGGTGCTCATCGCCCCAGCCCAGGCCTCGCGGTCGATCAGCTCCGGGGTCAGCTTGCCGTCCTCGGACTCCACCGGCAGCAGTTTCATGCCGCCGATGCGTTCGGGGGCGCCGTTCTCGTCGACGTTGATGTGCGCGGTGCTGGCGCAGATCACCGCACCCCAGCGCGGCAGCAGCGACTGCAGGGCGGTCACGTTCGCCCCGGTGCCGTTGAACACCGGGAAGATCGCGGCCTGGGAGCCGAAGGTTTCGCGGGCCAGTTCATCGAGCTTGGCGGTGTAGTGGTCATCGCCGTAGGCACCTGGTGCCCGCCGTTGGCGCGGGCGATCGCCTCAAGGATTTCGGGATGCACTCCGGAGTAGTTGTCGGAGGCGAATCCGCGCAGGGTGGTGTCGTGGCTGATGCTCATTAGCGGTGCAATCCTTTGCGTTTGAGTCGGTTCTCTCAAAAGACGGCTGTAGCGTGTCCCAATTCTCGTTCCAAGGACACGCTACAGCACGGTGGATGGTTGTGTGGGCGCGGGCAGTGCTAGTCGATCGCCGGCAGGTCCAGCCGCCGGCCGTTCAGCTGCCCGGCGCTGGTGCCCAGCAGCC
>NZ_BAXF01000821.1:0-714 GCF_001310435.1 Arthrobacter sp. JCM 19049
TCTCGCTGCCGGTCTGTGCCGTGGCCCCGGCGCGCTGCTGGTATTCGGCGATCAGCGCCAGCAAGGCCGGTCCGCGCGGACGGCGGCCCGGGATGATGTCGCAGGAGCCGGCCTTGGATTCCTGGATCTGCACGTTCGGGTCCAGGGTGACTCCCAGCAGGTCGTTGGCCGCGTCCCCGCTGACCACTGAATCACTGCCCACACCCCAGTGGTAGGGCAGTCCGACCTGGTGGATGACCTGACCGGAAACGTTCAGCGGCTTGACCCGTTCGGTGACCAGCACCCGGGCCTCGATGGCCGAACGCGGGGAAATGATCGTGGCCCAGCCGTACGGCTCCAGTCCGCGTTCGGCGGCCAGCTGCGGGGAAATTTCGCAGAACATCTCCGGCTGCAGCTCGGAGAGGTAGGGCAGCCAACGGCTCATCCCGCCGGCCGTATGGTGCTCGGTCAGCCGGTAGGTGGTGAACACGAAGGGGTACACCTCGGACCCCGGGGCGCCGGCGCTGGGCGCGCTGAGGTTGTCATCGCGTGGGTAGACCAGCCGGGCCGGGTTCTGCTGCTGGCGGTACAGCGGGTTGGCGACCGGGGATTCCTGCGGTTCGTAGTGGTGGGCAGCGGACCGTCGACCATGCCCTTGGGCGCAAACAGCCAGCCCTTGCCGTCGGACTGCATGATGAACGGGTCGTCACCGGCCAGCGCGGCAGGCCCGCCGAT
>NZ_BAXF01000822.1:0-701 GCF_001310435.1 Arthrobacter sp. JCM 19049
ACCATGGAGCAGATCAAGGCGCTGAGCGAGAACCCGCCGGCCAAGGCCCGGGTCATCCCGCTGAAGGTTGCCGGGGCATTCCACACCGAGCACATGGCCCCGGCCGTGGGCGTGCTGAAGGAGCTGTCGGCCAAGCTGGACCCGGCCGACCGGCCGTGCCGCTGCTGTCGAACTACGACGGAGCCGGTGGCCGACGGCAAGGCGAACCTGGCGTCGCTGGTCGCAGGTCTCCCGCCCGGTGCGCTGGGACCAGTGCATGGAGCAGCTGGCCGCCGCGTCAGGCATTCTGGAGCTGGCCCCGGCCGGCACCCTGGTGGGCCTGGCCGCCGCGGGCTGAAGGGCGTGAAGACCCTGGCGCTGAAGTCCCCCGAGGACCTGGAGGACGCCCGCAAGTTCGTCAACGAGCACGTGGCCTAACCCGGTTCCCTGCGAACCGATACGACGTGGCGAGGAAAGAAGAGAACATGAGCGCTGTGCTGAACCAGGTGACACCAAACGCCCACAGCCGCATCCTGGGCACCGGAAGCTACCGGCCCACCGTGGTGGTGACCAACCAGGACGTGTGCCAGTGGATCGATTCCTCCGATGAGTGGATCCGCCAGCGCACCGGATCATCACCCGCTACCGTGCGGATGAGAACACCTCGCTGCTGGACATGTGCGTGGCCGCCGGGCAGGCGGCCCTGGCCGACACCGGCCTGG
>NZ_BAXF01000823.1:0-714 GCF_001310435.1 Arthrobacter sp. JCM 19049
CCTTGAGCGGCTGCGCGCGCTGGGCGACGGCCTGGGATTCGGTAGGGAACTACGCCGTGCTCGGCGTCGCCCTGGTGATGCTGTTCTGGCGCCCGCCGCAGAACTTCGAGGGCGTCACCGCCGTGCCGCGGCATCCGGTGCGCGCCTGCGCGATCACCTGTTCGCCACCCAGTACGTGGCGCTGGGCGCCTCACTGATCCTGCTGCTCGTCCTGTGGCCCACGCACTCACCGCAGCCGCAGGCCCTGCCCGATGCACGGCCGGGGATGCACCTGATGGTGCTGATCACCGGCGCCGCCCTGCTCTACCTGGTGATCACCGGCAGCAGCATGGGGTACGTGCACGGCAAGGCCGGTCGGACCGGGCCCCGGCACTGGGGACCGCTTCCGCGCTGGATCTACCCGGTGGCCGGGCTGCTGATGGCCGCCAGCGTCTACTTCCTGCTGCGCCCGCCACTGGACTACCTGTGGGGGCTGGTCACCGCCCCGGCGGCGTTCATCCTGCTGCTGGTGGCGGTGCTGTTGCTGGCCCACGCCGCCGTGCGCCTGGCCAGCCGGCGGATGCAGGTGGCCTGGGCGGTGGATGGGCACTGGGAGCGCTGGTACCGGCAGATGATCGAATTGCGTTCGCTGCGCACCGTGACCGCCGCCCTGGGCGCCCTGCTGTTCTGCGGCTGCGGGTTTGACTACGGATGGGTCGGGCTCAGCCTGGTGGT
>NZ_BAXF01000824.1:0-716 GCF_001310435.1 Arthrobacter sp. JCM 19049
CCAGCCGGGTCGCCGCGACCCTGCTGCGCCTGGCGGACAAGTTCGGCACCCCCAGCCGGCAGGGTGAGCTGATCCAGTTCCCACTCTCCCGCGCCGATTTGGCCGGGATTACCGGGGCGAGCCCCGAATCGGTTTCCCGGGCGATGAGCTCTCTGCGCAAGGCCGGCATCATCGAGACCGGGCGGCGCTGGACGGCGCTGACCGACCGCGCCAGGCTCACGGAGATCGCCGAAAACTACTAGCCAGAGCGTATGTGCGGTTAACTGACGCAGATCATGGTGGGGGTTAGGGCCCGTTCGTAGGGTGAAGGTACTTCCTGGGATACCGGGAAGGACGCAACCTGCGAAAGGAAAGCCATCATGAGCACCACGACCAGCATTTGGACCACGCTGCGCGCCGAGGGATTCTCCTGCCCGTCCTGTGTGGGAAAGATTGAAAAGCAGGTCAAGAAGCTGGATGGGGTCACCGAGGTGAAGGTGCACTTCGCCTCCTCCCGCGTCCAGGTGCAGCACGACCCGCAGCGCGCCAGCGTGCAGGACCTGGTCTCCGCCATCGCCAAGGCCGGCTACAAGGCCGTCCCGGCGGCGTTCTAGAGGCGTGGTGATCATGCAAAAGGTGTGGCAAACGCTGCGGCGGCTGACCGCCGGACGCTGGTTCATCCCCGCCGTTTCCGGGGCGCTGATCCTGGTTTCCCTCCTGCTCTCCGCCGGCTTGGG
>NZ_BAXF01000825.1:0-711 GCF_001310435.1 Arthrobacter sp. JCM 19049
CCCCCGCCACCGCATCCCCCACCACCTCGGCACCGCCGAGCAGCGCATCCCCGTCCAGTGAACCAACCAGACCCAGACCAGCCCGACCCCGCAGCCCAGCGAAACCCAGACGTCGCAGTGGCAGGAGTTTTCCACCCAGGGCCTGAGCTTCAAGCATCCGAAGGACTGGACCGTCGTTCCCGATGACTGCGAGCACTGCGACCCGAACGAGGATCCGATGGACAACCCGTTCACCGAGTGGAAGGTCAAGAACGAGAAGGGCCGAACCCTGATCGAGTTCAAGGCCAACTCCGCGGAGGACACCGACGGAGACATGGACACGTACCAGCGCACCAAGATTGAACAGGAGGCGTTGCCGGCCAAGCTCAGCAAACCGGCCAGCTTCTATGCCGAGCACTACGTGAGCACCGAATCCGATGGGGATACCGAGGAGAAATTCCTGGTCATGCTCATCAACGATGAGATGATCGCCGAACGCGGGCAGCAGCCGGCGCTGTCCTACTTCAGTCCCAAGAAGGACCTGTATTCGGTCATGGAATCCACCGGCGACCTGCCCGAACTGCTGGGCTTTGACGAGGACCACGTCACCGTGGACCAGGCCCGCCAGATCGTGCAGAGCCCGAATACCAGACGGTGCGGCAGGTCATGCTCAGCCTGCGTCCGGCCTAGGACGTGCATGCCTGCAGCCGGCGCCCGAAGGCAGGATCCCTT
>NZ_BAXF01000826.1:0-711 GCF_001310435.1 Arthrobacter sp. JCM 19049
CCAGCCCGGAGGCACGTCCACCGCCAACACGGGCACGCCGCGCGGGACGGTGGGCAGTTTGGCATCAGGGCGGTAGCCCAGACCGTAAATGGCATCGATCACCAGATCGGCACCGGAGGCCGCCTGGGGCGCGTCCGCGGCGGTGGTGATGGTGCCCCCGGCGGTGCGCAGTTCCTCCAGCGCCGGGGCGTGGGACTTCTCGCTGAGCAGCACCGCGGTGGCGTTGTGTCCCTGGCGGGCCAGGTTTGCCAGCGCGTAGAGCCCGTCCCCGCCGTTGTTGCCCGGGCCGATCAGCCCGACAATGTTCTTCCCCGGCTCGCGGTGCAGCAGCTGCACGGCCGCGTCGCTGACCGCGGCGGCCGCCTGCTTCATCAGTTCCTCGGAGCCTCGCCGGGAAATTTCGGCCTTCTCAACCGTTCGGACCTGCGCAACACTGAAGACGGGGATCATAGATTCAGAATACTCACCGTAGCTTGGCATGGTGAGGTTTGAGGCGTCCCGTGTCGTAAACTCCCAGCCGGGGTGGCGGGGTAGCAATGGGATAGTAGCGGCACTAGGCGCGCTCGGCGACCACCATCGCCACCGCCATGTCTCCGTCATGGCTCAGGGACAGATGCCAGGAGTGGATGCCGCGCAGCGCCGCGGCGGTGGCCACACTACCCGTCACGTGCACCTGCGGGTCCCGGCCGCGTCCTTGATGATCGAGCAGTC
>NZ_BAXF01000827.1:0-705 GCF_001310435.1 Arthrobacter sp. JCM 19049
CGCCGGGATCCTGGAGGACCTGAAGCACACTGCGGACCAGTTCACCGCCCGGCTGCACGGGCGGCGGGCCACCACCCGGCGCTAGAGTCCGGGATCCCGGACAACAGCGGCCGGTGAGCGGTGTCACTGCCGGCGCGGATGGCCAATGATGGAGCAACAGCACATCCGCCGCGCAAAGGAGCCTAGATGTCCACCACGTCCCACTCACCGCACACCATCCGCGCCCCGCGCGGCACCACCCTGAGCGCCAAGTCCTGGGCCACCGAGGCGCCGCTGCGCATGCTGATGAACAACCTGGACCCGGAGGTCGCCGAACGCCCCGAGGACCTGGTGGTCTACGGCGGCACCGGCAAGGCCGCACGCAACTGGGCCGCCTACGAGGCGATCATCCAAACCCTCAAGGACCTGGAGGAGGATGAGACGCTGCTGGTGCAGTCCGGCAAGCCGGTGGGCGTGCTGCGCACCAACCGGTGGGCGCCGCGGGTGCTGATCGCCAACTCCAACCTCGTCGGGGACTGGGCGAACTGGGAGCACTTCCGCAAGCTGGAGTCCGAGGGCTGATGATGTACGGCCAGATGACCGCCGGGTCCTGGATCTACATCGGCACCCAGGGCATCCTGCAGGGCACCTTTGAGACCTTCGCCGCCATCGGACGCAAGCGCTTTGACGGCACCCTGGCCGGCACGCTGACCCTGACCGCAGGGT
>NZ_BAXF01000828.1:0-710 GCF_001310435.1 Arthrobacter sp. JCM 19049
CGCCGTGGCTAGGCGCCGATCTCCGCGTCGGGCAGCGGCACGAACTTGGGGATGCGCAAGGTGATCAGGGTGCCGGCCCCGGGGGCGGTGTCGATCACCAGTCCGTGGCCCGACCCGTAGATTTGGCGCAGCCGCACGTCCACGTTGCGCAGCCCCACGTGCAGGTTGGTGGTGGTCCCGGCCAGCACGCTGGAGAGCTTCTGCGGGTCCATCCCGGCCCCGTCGTCCTCGACCTGGATCATCGCGTACTGTCCCTCGTCGGTGGCGGTGATGGAGATCAGCCCGCCGTCGGGTTTGGCCTCCAGGCCGTGGCGCACCGCGTTTTCCACCAGCGGCTGCAGCGAGAGGAACGGGATCTGGGTGGGCAGCACCTCGGGGGCGATCTGCAGGGAGACCCGGATGCGCTCCCCGAACCGGGCCTTTTCCAGCAGCAGGTAGCGGTCGATCGCCTCCAACTCCTCGGCCAGGGTGGTGAAGTCCCCGCGGCGGCGGAAGGAGTAGCGGGTGAAGTCCGCGAACTCGATCACCAGTTCCCGGGCGCGGGCCGGATCGGTGTTGATGAACGAGGCGATCGCGTTCAGCGAGTTGTAGATGAAGTGCGGGGAGATCTGGGCGCGCAGCGCCCGGACCTGGGCCTCGAGCAGCATCGCCTTGGACGCGTCCAGCTCGGCCAGGGACAGCTGGGCCGAAACGAAGGTGGCGACCTCGGA
>NZ_BAXF01000829.1:0-708 GCF_001310435.1 Arthrobacter sp. JCM 19049
CCCTGCGCCTGCCACTGCGGCCACGCCGCGGCGAAACCGGCGGCCGCCTCTCCCACGTCGATGGTGGTGGCGATCACCGCCCCCTCGGGCAGCTGCATTCCGTGTTCGTGCACGGCATGGGTGAAGGCCTGCTGGCGCTGGCGCAGGGTGGCGGTCCCGGTGTTCGCGTCCAGGTACGCGACCTTGCGGTGCCCGAGTCCGGCGAAGTGTTCGACCATGTCCCGGGCCCCCTGGGCGACATCCAGGTTGACGGCCGGCACCTGCGGCGGGGCGTCGGGGGCGTCGATGGCCACCACCGGGATGGGCGAACCCAGTTCGCTCAGGAACTGCCGGTTTGGCGCATCGATGAGCAGACCCGCCGGACGCAGGCCCAGCAGCCGGCGCACCTCCGGGACGCTGGGGGACTGGCCGGGATCGGTGACCGAGAGCAGCAGCTGGTAGTCCGAACCCAGGACCTTGCGCACCCCGGCGATCAGCCGGGCGAAGAAGGGGTTGGAGATGTCCGGGGCGACCATGATGACGGTGGAGCTCACACCCCGGGCCAGGGAGCTGCCGATCCCGTCCACCACGTACCCCAGATCGCTGATGGCCTGGCGCACCTTTTGCACGTTGCGCTCGGAAACCCGTCCGCTGGCCTTGCCGTTGGCCACCAGGGAGACGGTGGCGGTGGAGACCCCGGCCGCGCGGGCCACCATGGCCGCGGTGACG
>NZ_BAXF01000830.1:0-706 GCF_001310435.1 Arthrobacter sp. JCM 19049
TGGGCCTGGCCGCCTCGACCGTGCACGCGGTTCTGAAGCGGTGCCGAATCAATCGACTGCGCTACATCGACCGGGTCACCGGCGAGAGGATCCGTCGTTACGAACACCCCTATCCCGGGCCATGATCCACGTGGATGTCACGAAGTTCGGCAACATCCCCGACGGCGGCGGACACCGGTTCCTGGGACGACAGGCCGGGGAACACAACTCACGGGTCACTGCGAACCGCACCGGCCAACGCACCCCCAGCGGACATCCCCGGCTGGGCACCGCCTTCGTGCACACCGTGATCGATGACCACTCACGGGTCGCTTACGCGGAGATTCACCAGAACGAAAAGGCAGTAACAGCCATCGCCGTGCTCCAACGAGCGGTGAAATGGTTCGCCGCTCGGAACGTCACCGTAGAGCGAGTGCTCAGTGATAACGGCTCCGCCTATCGCTCTCGCTCCTGGCGCGATGCCTGCCTTCAGCTGGGCGTGGTGCCGAAGCGAACCCGTCCCTACCGGCCCCAAACCAATGGCAAGATCGAGCGGTTTCACCGGACGCTGAGCGATGGGTGGGCCTATGCCAAGTTCTACGACAGTGAATCAGCACGCCGCCAAGCCCTGCCGGCATGGATTCATGAGTACAATCACCACAGGCCCCACACCGCGATCGGGAACCAGCCACCCATCAGCCGCTTAACCAACCTGCCTGGACAGTAC
>NZ_BAXF01000831.1:0-709 GCF_001310435.1 Arthrobacter sp. JCM 19049
CCCAGGTACGGCCACCCGCTCGGTGAGCTGGGCCGGGCAGCTTTGGGCGTTCAGGCAGCGGATGTCCACGTCGGATTCCTTGGCCGGGGCCAGTGGTTCACCGCAGCTGGGGCAGTGGGTGGGCATCACGAAGTCGCGCAGGTTCTCCTCATTGCCCTCGCGCAGCGCCAGCACCGGTCCGACGATCTCCGGGATCACATCCCCGGCCTTGCGCAGGATGACAGTGTCCCCGATCTTCACGTTCTTCGCCTTGACGACCTCCTGGTTGTGCAAGGTGGCCCGGGCAACGGTGGATCCGGCCACCAGCACCGGCTCCATGACCCCGAACGGGGTGACCCGACCGGTGCGCCCCACCTGCACCGCAATGTCCAGCAGCTTGGTGTGCACCTCCTCCGGCGGGTACTTGTAGGCCACCGCCCAGCGCGGCACCCGGGAGGTGTAGCCCAGCTGCTCCTGGGTGGCCAGGTCATCGACCTTCACCACAATCCCGTCGATGTCGTGCACCAGCTCGTGGCGCTTGCGCCCGTGCTCGGCAATGAACTCATCGACCTCGGCCAGCGAGGAGACCACCTGCGAATACGGGGAGACCGGCAGCCCCCAGCGGGCCATCAGCTCATAGCTTTCGGACTGGTTGGCGATGCCCAGCCCGGCGTTGCGCCCCACCCCGTGCACGAACATGCGCAGCGGGCGCTTGGCGGTCTGCGCCGGG
>NZ_BAXF01000832.1:0-706 GCF_001310435.1 Arthrobacter sp. JCM 19049
ATCGACCTGGGTGCGCACCAGCGCCTCGGCCGGCAGCTCGCCTCGCGCACCACGGCCTTGTGCACGTTCAGGCCCTTGAGCGGGGCCTGAACGTCGGTGACCTCCAGCACGAAGCCGTCACCGGTGATCAGCCCACGTCCCCGGCCTGGCCGCCGGCCTCGGCGTAGAACGGGGTCTCATCGAGCACCAGGTCGATCTGCTGGCCCTGCTCGGCGAACGGCACCAGCTGCCCGTCGCGCACGATCCCGCGGATCTTGGATTCACCCTCCAGGGTGTCGTAGCCGGTGAAGTGCACCGAACCGGCCTCGGCCAGCTTGTTGTATAGCGACAAATCCGCGTGCCCGGACTTCTTGGCCTTCGCGTCCTTCTGCGCGCGGGTGCGCTGTTCGCTCATCAGCTCGCGGAAACGGGACTCGTCCACCGCCAGCCCGGCCTCGGAGGCGATCTCCAGGGTCAGGTCGATCGGGAAGCCGTAGGTGTCGTGCAGCGCGAACGCCTCGTCCCCGGACAGGTTGGCGCCCTCGGCCTTGGCGTGGGCCAGGGCCTCATCCAGCCGGGTGGTGCCCGAGGCGATGGTGCGGCGGAAGGCGCGCTCCTCGGCGTAGGCGATCCGGGCGATGCGCTCGAAGTCGGCCTCCACCTCCGGGTAGACGCCCTTCATGCGTCGCGGGAGACCGGCAGCAGCTGGGGCAGCACCTCGGATTCG
>NZ_BAXF01000833.1:0-704 GCF_001310435.1 Arthrobacter sp. JCM 19049
CCTGCGCACGCCCCGGCCCAGGTGGCCGTACCGGTTAAACGGAACAACGCCCCGCCGGGTGGAAGGATCCGGCAACGCGGCTGCAGCCGTTCACCACCAGCGTGCTGGAGGAGACCAGCACCATCGACTTCATCACGATCATGACCCCCGAGAGGGTGCGCCTGACGCACCCCGATCCCCGGCAGCTGGGCGGCACCTACCTGGGCACCATCCCCACCGAGGCGCGCTCCCACGTCGAACAGTTCACCCGGGACGCTGGGCCCCTCGGTGCGCGCGATCGCCCCGGTGAACGATGAGCAGGGCCGCACCCTGGGCTGGGTGGCGGTCGGGGTGACGGTGGCGAACTTGGAGAACACCTACCGCAGCCAGCTGCCCAAGCTGCTGGGGCCCAGCGCGGTGGTGCTGGCGCTGGGGGCGGCCAGCTCCTGGTGGTTCTCCAAGTACATCCAGCGCGCTACCCTAGGCTTTGGCCCGCACGGGCTGCGCCGGCTCTACGCGTTCTATTTCTCCGCGCTGCATTCGGTGCGCGAGGGGCTGCTGCTGATGGACCGCACCCAACGGGTGGTGCTGTACAACGATGAGGCGGCCCGGCTGCTGGGCCTGCCCGCCACTCCCCCGCCCGACGGGTTTGGGATCGAGCAGCTGGGGGTGCCCGAAAGCCTGCGCGAGCTGCTCTCCAGCGCCCGCTCGGCGCGCGATGAGAT
>NZ_BAXF01000834.1:0-704 GCF_001310435.1 Arthrobacter sp. JCM 19049
CGTCGCTCTGCCGGCGCCGAGCGCGAAGTCCCGGGCGGGGCGGTCCACCTCATCCCAGGTGTCCAGATCCATCTGGATCCGGCGCAGCACCAGGGTGGTGGCATCCGGGAACCAGGCGTCGGACGGCTCATGGCCGAACACCGCCAGTCGGCGGGTGTCATCCTTCGGGTTCGCGATCCCGTCCACCTGCCCAAACAGGTTGCGGAACGGTGAACCGGCCGGTTGGGAGCTGGCGGCATGGGTGAACCCGTGCTGCTCGTATTTCACCCGGGTGATCGAGCGCAGGTTTTTGCGCACCGAACGCACCGCGTGCGCCAGCACCGTGGGGTCCTCCGCGCATAGCTGGATCACCAGGTCCGACTGGCCGTACTCTTCACGCAGCCGGTCGATCTTGAACTTGGGCAGCGGTCCCAGGCTGGCGGGGGCCAGGTCGGGGCCGATCAGCCCAATCGCGGCACGGCTCAGGCCCACGGTCAGGCTCAGGTTCGCCGGCAGCTGCGCCATCTCCGGTTCAGTGTCGGCCAGCACCCCCTGGCCGGCCATGAGCCGAACCGCGTCATCGGTGATCATCCGCAGAATCGAGCGCAGCCGTTCGCGCTTCGCGGCGGGCTCCAACCCCTCCAGCACCATGTCGATGCCCAGGAACACGGCGTGGGCCTGCGGATTTTCCAGGATCCCGGGCTGGTGGCGTCCGTACGGGGAAA
>NZ_BAXF01000835.1:0-701 GCF_001310435.1 Arthrobacter sp. JCM 19049
TCTACACCAGCATCTGGCAGATGGCCGACTACCTCTCCGCCGCCCGGCTGACCCTGATCACGCTGACCTCGCTGGCGGTGCTGACCACCTGGCTGATCATGCACAACCGCCTGTGGGAGTCCCGCGCGGGGTGCGCAGGCGCGAACGCTGGGTGCTGTACAACGTGGCCACCCTCGTCACCGTGGGGCTGGCGGCCGCCGCCATGTACCTGGTGCTCTACGGGGTGCTGCTGCTCGGTGCGCTGGCCGTCATTGACATTGAATTCCTCTCCGAACAGCTGGGCCATGAGGCGAGCCTCGACGAATACCTGAACCTGGCGTGGCTGGCCGCATCCCTGGGCACCATGGGCGGGGCCATCGGCTCGAGCTTCGATGATGAGCAGGCGGTGCGCCAGGCGACGTTCAGCCACCGCGAGTACGAGCGGCGCAACCTGCAGCTGGAGGAAGAGGACGAAGAGTCCGGCGAATAGCCGCGCTCCGCGCGCCGCTCGCCAGGAAACGGGCATAAACCTGAGTACTTGCTGTTAAAAATCGTGTGACATGGCTTACTCTGGCACCGCTTCTATCGTGAGACCACGTTCAGCTCCCGCGCCGGGATCTGCCGGCGCGGTCGCTGAGCACCGGTTCCTTCACGCGCACCTGGGAGTCACGATGTCACGCTCTTCTTCCCCGTCCCCGGCCGTCCGGTCTTCGCCCGCCGGC
>NZ_BAXF01000836.1:0-697 GCF_001310435.1 Arthrobacter sp. JCM 19049
GCTGCACCCAGCTGGTGCTGACCAACGGCTGCGGCGGGCTGAACCCGAACTGGGCCCCGGGCACCCCGGTGCTGATCTCGGACCACATCAACCTCACCGCCGCCTCCCCGCTGGAGGGGCCACGTTCGTGGACCTGACCGACCTGTACTCCTCGCGCCTGCGCCGAATCGCGCGCGAAGTGGACCCGAGCCTGGATGAGGCGTGTACGCCCAGTTCACCGGCCCACACTACGAAACCCCGGCCGAGGTGCAGTACGCCAAGGTGATTGGGGCGAACCTGGTGGGCATGTCCACCGCCCTGGAGGCCATTGCCGCCCGCCATGCCGGGATGGAGGTCTTCGGCATTTCCCTGGTGACCAACCTGGCCGCCGGCATCAGCGACATGGCTCTGAGCCACGAAGAGGTCATCGAAGCCGGGCAGGCGGCCGGGCCGCGGATCTCCAAGCTGTTGGCCGAGATCATCTCCCGCTTCTAGTCACGGCGTTTCACGCCCCCAGCAAAGGTAGGCACACAGTTGATCGACAGCACCGACAACGCACAGCTGCTCGACCGGGCCCAGGCCTGGGCGGCAAGTGACCCCGACCCGCAGACCCAGGCCGAGCTGGCCTCGCTAATCCAGCGCCCAGGCCGGCCAGGCCGATGCGCTGCAGGATTTGACCGAGCGCTTCAGCGCCAATCTGGCCTTTGGCACGGCCGGG
>NZ_BAXF01000837.1:0-694 GCF_001310435.1 Arthrobacter sp. JCM 19049
CTCCAGCGCACCCGTTCGTGGGCGTCCGGGTCCCATTCCGGGCCCTGCTGGCCGTCGGCCCGGTGACCTATCACCCGGTTGGCCTCCAGGGCGGCGATGCGCGAACGGCTCTCCAGGCCGTTGCCGTGCAGGTTCACCGCCACATCCACGCTGCCCGGTGCCCGGTCGATGGGCACGTCCAGGCCGTGGGTGTCCAGCAGCTCGATGCCGCCCACCAGGTCCACGATGGGGCGCAGCCAGGACTGGGCGGCGTAGGTGATCCGGTGTTCGGGGAAGGCGCGGCGCAGCGCCCGCAGGGCCGGGACCGCGACCAGCAGGTCGCCCAGCTTCAGTGCCCGCAACACCAGCACTTCATCCTTCTTCTCACCCACCGGATGCTCCTTCCACGACGCTTGAGTACAGCCCAATCCGTGCGGCATTTCCCGGCGATCCGTCGCTGACCGGCACCGGTTTGTGCCATACGGTTTCAGGCAAATCCCAAGGGAAGCACACATTTCCTAAAAATTCACAGAAGCTGGGAGAACCCAAAGAAGTTCTTCTCGGCTGATTATCCCCCGGTGTGACGGGTACCTCAGGTCGTATGGGCAATGAAACAGTTTTTCCCCGGGCGGTGCTCTTCGACCGCGATGACACGCTGGTCGTGGACGTGCCGTACAACGGCGACCCCGATCTGGTGCGGCCGGTGGCCGGCGCC
>NZ_BAXF01000838.1:0-694 GCF_001310435.1 Arthrobacter sp. JCM 19049
CGCTGCACAGCGCGGCGGCCTACGCTTCGCGCAGCGCCGCGCTGGCTACCACCGCCAAGGGAACCCAGGCCGCCTACCCGGATGCGGGCCGCCTGGAAAGCAGCTTCGGCACCTCCCAGGTCTAAGGCCACTGCGGCGTCATTCTGCAACGCCTCGGAAGTCGCTGACTTGGCTGTATTCCCCGAATGGAATGTGATGTCGGAGCATGGTCATGGGAGAGATCGTCACGTCGCCTTGGTAAACGCTCAATCGGGTGTACTGCTCCTGGGGTTATCCCTAGTGTCATGAGCAAGGTGAGCCGGAGCCACCGGCGCACCGCGCTTGTGGAAAGGGGAACATCATGACGCACGTAAGCTCGATGCTCGAGACCTACCCGAAGGACCTGGCCGGGGTGGATCGCGAAAAGTTGGCCGCCTGCATTGCCGCCTGTTTTGAATGCGCCCAGGTCTGCACGGCCTGCGCCGACGCCTGCCTGGCCGAGGACATGGTGCAGAGCTTCGCACCTGTATCCGCACCGACCTGGATTGTGCCGACATCTGTGCCGCCACCGGCGCGGTGCTGACCCGGCAGACCGGGGCGAACCCGACCCTGCTGCGCTCCATCCTCGAAGCCTGCCAGGCCGCCTGCGAGGTGTGCGCCGAGGAATGCGAACGCCACGCCGAGATGCACGAGCACTGCCCGCATCTGCGCCGAG
>NZ_BAXF01000839.1:0-694 GCF_001310435.1 Arthrobacter sp. JCM 19049
CGTGGCCGATGGTGGTTGCGGTGGCCGGGGCGCTGATCGTGCTGCAGGGCATCTGCGTGCTGCTGGCCGCCGGCCACTGGTCCAAGACCACCAAGTACGACCGGGTGCGCTCCGAGGCGCAACCCACCGGCGAATCCCCGCGCAACGACCGCATCTCGGACTGGGAGCAGCTCTCGGCGGGGGATGATCCCACCGAGTCCGGGCGCTGATTCGCGCTCCGCGGCGGAGGGCCGCGGCGGTGGGCAACACGATTGCCCCCAAATGTGTCATCGGTGTGAACTGGTGGCAGAATAGAGCAGGAAGCTTAAGGATCCGCCCGGGCCACCGCGCGGACATGGGTAGAAAACCAAGGAGACGTTCCGTTATGTCGCAGAAGACCGAGATCGACCCGATCTTTGCCGAAGAGGTTGGACACGGTAACTCGATCGCAGCCTGGACGGCTGTCATCATCATGATGGTCGGTGCCATCGTGGGCGGAATCGCCTTCGCCAACCACGCCCACCTGCTGGTGTACATCAGCTGCGGCGTGATCCTGCTGGGTCTGGTGGTCGGCTGGATCATGCGCAAGGCCGGCTACGGCGTGGGCGGCTCGCGCAGCGGAGCACACCACTAAGTTGAGCGTTCTCGACGAAATCATTGCGGGCGTCCGGGAAGACCTGGACGCCCGACGTGCACGTACCGGCCTTGAGGCGAT
>NZ_BAXF01000840.1:0-689 GCF_001310435.1 Arthrobacter sp. JCM 19049
CGGGTGCGGGAGGCCTGGCAGCGCCGCTACGGCACCAAGGCCTGGGTGCTGACGCGCCAGGAAG
Source organism: Arthrobacter sp. JCM 19049 (assembly GCF_001310435.1). NCBI lineage: Bacteria > Bacillati > Actinomycetota > Actinomycetes > Micrococcales > Micrococcaceae > Arthrobacter > Arthrobacter sp. JCM 19049. Next base: position 65 of record NZ_BAXF01000840.1, read on the forward strand.
CGATCCAGCACGGCCTGTTCGGGCCGATGCGCGACGCGGTGGCCGAACGGCTGGGGGACTTGATGATCCTGGCCGCCGAGTCCATCGCCTTCTACGACGGGCGGCGGGTGAACCCGAAGGCCTTTGAGATGGTGGGGCAGCACGGATCGCTGACCACCGCCGAACGCCTGGTGCCGCTGCTGCAGCTGCACACCGAATAACCCCGGGCCACCCAACCACGGGGGCCAGCAAAGGACATTCCCCGGCAGCCAGCTGGCTGCCGGGGAATCGTCCTTCAGCGTTCCGGGGTGGTGCGGGGACCAGGCTCCTAGTCCTTCTTGCGCCGCCCGAACATGATGTCATCCCAGCTGGCACGGAGGAACGCTTGGACTTGCGGGCGTTGGCATCCTCTTCGGCCGTCGGCTCGGGCTTCGGCTTGTCCTTGGACGAGTCGTGGGTGAGCACGGTCAGCTGTGAGGTGCGGGTGGAAATGGTCTGCGGCAGGTGCGGCAGACCCTCGTCCTCATCGTCCTGCCCATAGTTGTTCAGGTTCCGGTCGATGATCTCATTCAGCCGCTCGTCGGAGTCCTCGTCCTCGCCCGAACGCTGGCCGCGGCGGGCGTTGAGCAGCTCCACGAGTTCCTCG
>NZ_BAXF01000841.1:0-690 GCF_001310435.1 Arthrobacter sp. JCM 19049
CTGTCGGCATGGTATTCGACCAGCAGCGCGGCCTGGTCGCTGACCTCGAATCCGAGGATGGCCTCGGGCACCCCGGGAAGGCCCTGCCCCACCCGCAGTGAGGTGCTGTCCATCAGCTCCAGGGTTGCGGCCCCGGACTCCACCAGCTCGGGAAGCGCCCGGGTGGCCTGGTCAAGGTTGTCGAAGACGGCCAGGGTGGCCACGGCAAGCTTGCGGATGGGGATGGTGCGGAACACGGCCTCGGCCACGAACGCCAAGGTGCCCTCGGAGCCGATGATCAGGTGGGCCATCAGCTGCGCGGGCGAGTCGAAGTCCAAAAAGGCGTTGATGCCGTAACCCATGGTGTTTTTCAGCCCGAAGTGCTTTTCAATCAGTGCCACCGAGGCCCGGTTGCCGCGCACCCGTTCACGCAGGCGCTGCAGGGTGGCCACCAGGTGCGGTTCGGCGGCGGCAAACTGGCATCCGCGTCGGGGGCGGCGGTATCGATCATGGTCCCGCTGGGCAGCACGAAGACCATGGACTCCAGGGTGCGGTAGGTGTTGAACTCGGTGCCGCAGGCCATGCCGGAGGAGTTGTTGGCAATCACCCCGCCCACCGTGCAGGCCGCCTCGCTGGCCGGATCCGGGCCCAGCTTGTAGCCGTGGCGGGCCAGGCGCGCATTGACCTGGCGGATGGTGGCCCCGGGCTGCA
>NZ_BAXF01000842.1:0-690 GCF_001310435.1 Arthrobacter sp. JCM 19049
GTCCCCGCCGCCGCATCCGATGTCCAGGATGCTCGCCCGCCCGCCGGCCGGAAGCAGTGGGCGGATCCGCTGCCGGTAGAGGGAGCGCCACCCGGAGACCACCCGGTTCACCAGCCAGAATTGCCGGTAGGTGCGCTCCAGCAGCTGTGGGTCGCAGTCGGGAAGGTCCATTTGTTCCACGGCGTCGGGTTGGCGTCTCATTCCACCTCGATTTCCCGCTCGGGCAGCAGGGTCATCAACGCGCTTTCCACGGTCAGCCCCGGGCCGAAGGCCATGGAGCACAGCTTCTCCCCCGCGGGATCCGCCTGGGACAGGTGCCGGTCCATGATGTCCTTTAGGACGAACAGCACGGTGGAACTGGACATGTTCCCGTAATCACGCAGCACGTCGCGCGCCGGGGCCAGTTGCCGGTCATCCAGACCCAGCCGTTTTTGGACCTTGTCCAGGATGGAGCGTCCACCGGGATGGATGGCCCAGTGTTCAATGTCGGTGGCCGCGGAGTCGATCTGCGGGTCGTGGGCCAGCAGCGGGGCCAGCGCCCCGGTGATGTGCTCGTCGATGATGTGCGGGACATAGGTGCCCAACACCATTTCGAAACCCTCATCGCCGATGTTCCAAGCCATGGATTCCTCCCCCACCGGGGTCAGCACGGTTTCAAAGGCATCCAGCCGCAGCCCCGGGGCGCCGGTG
>NZ_BAXF01000843.1:0-687 GCF_001310435.1 Arthrobacter sp. JCM 19049
CCCCTGCACCGTTTGGCCTAGCCCTTGAAGCGGGCGATGGAGCGCTCCAGCTCCGCCTCGGCGGCCTCGCGGCCCTCCCAGCCCTCGGCCTTGACCCACTTGCCCGGCTCCAGGTCCTTGTAGCGGGTGAAGAAGTGCTCGATCTCCTTGATCAGCCACTGGTCGATGTCCTCAAGCTCCTTGATGTGCTCAAAGCGCTTGTCGGTCGGAACGCACAGCAGCTTCGCGTCGCCGCCGCCATCATCGGTCATGTTGAACACGCCGATCGGGCGGGCCTCGACCACCACGCCGGGCAGCAGGTCCACACCGGGGATGAAGACCATGGCATCCAGCGGATCGCCGTCCTCGCCCAGGGTGTCATCGAAGTAGCCGTAATGGGTCGGGTACTGCATCGAGGTGAACAGCACGCGGTCCAGGCGCAGGCGGTGGGTTTCGTGGTCGATCTCGTACTTGACGCGCGATCCGGTCGGGATCTCGATAGTGACGTCGTGGCCCATTAAAAGCACGCTCCTAAACTAGTCTTAGGGATATCCGATTCCAAGCGTATATGGCAACGACGCAGAGTTGATAAACCGGGGAAGGGAAAAATTCGCGCATGAAGGCGTCCACCCGACGGCTGGTGACCCTGATCGCCGCAGCAGCGGCGGCCCTGGCGATGGTCGTGGCGATGTTCAGCGCCCGCGCGTT
>NZ_BAXF01000844.1:0-688 GCF_001310435.1 Arthrobacter sp. JCM 19049
TTGTCGGCCACCCGCTCGGTACTGGATTTGGCCTCCAGCCTGCCCGCCGACTTCCGCCGGATGCGTGACGGGGTGCGCCAGATGCTGCACAGCCTGCGTGAGGGGATCCTGGATGCCTCCACCGCCAAGGGCGTGGCCGTGGGCCAGGTGCTGGAGGCCGACCGGCAGCTGCGCTCCACCGCGGAGGGGGAAACCTTCTCCGGCTTCACCGAATTCCTCGGCTCTCCCGAGGCACAGCAGCGTTTCCGGGCCGCGGTCAACGAGGTGCTGGAGCGCGACTTCGTCGATGATTTGCAGGCCCCCGAACGCCAGATCCTGACCAACCTGCTGCGCGAACTGCGCCGCCAGGCCGCTGAGGTCCACGAATCCTACGGCCGGCTCTCCGAATCGTTGCACGCGTTCGTGCAGTCCGAGGACTACCAGCAGGCGCAGCTGCTGCGCCAGGCGGTGCGTGAAGCGGAGCTGGCGATCAGCCGTTCCACGAGCCTGAAGCCGCGCAGCGCGCTGGCCCCGTTGGACTTGTACGCCCCGCAGTTCGTGACCCTGCACGGGCTGGGCATCTTTGACCCTTCCGAGCATGTGGCTCCCCCGCCCCTGGCCGAGGCGCCGCAGTTCGACGCCGCGGACATTGTGCGCACCCCCAGCACGGCGAAGGCCGACATGCCCTTCCTGCGCGAGGCGGTGCGCA
>NZ_BAXF01000845.1:0-686 GCF_001310435.1 Arthrobacter sp. JCM 19049
GGCTGAAGAGCTACACCGCTCCCCCGCCGCCGGAGGTCGTTGACGGTTCGGCCCAGGTCTATCCGGCTGTGGTGGCCGCGCTATTGGACCTGGACAACTCCTACCTGGCGGTGCAGGGCCCTCCGGGGACCGGCAAGACCTTCGTGGCCTCCCACGTGATCCGCGAGCTGGTGGAGCACGGCTGGAAGATCGGGGTCGTTGCCCAGTCCCACGCTGTCATCGAAAACGTGCTGAACAAGGCGGTGCAGGCAGGGGTTCCGGCGGACCAGGTGGGCAAGAAGCCCAACCACGGCAAGGAGGTTCCCTGGCAGCATACCGGGGCCAACGCCGTCGCCGAACTGCTTGAGCAGGAGGGCGGCTGCCTGGTCGGCGGGACCGCCTGGACCATGACCGGCAAGCAGGTGGCGCCCGGGGCCCTGGACCTGCTGGTGATCGACGAAGCCGGACAGTATTCGCTGGCGAACACGCTGGCGGTCTCCGTGGCGGCCCGCAACCTGCTGCTGCTCGGGGATCCGCAGCAGCTGCCGCAGGTCACGCAGGCTCCCACCCGCAGCCGGTGGACATTTCGGCGCTGGGCTGGCTTTCGGACGGGCAGCCGATCCTGCCCGCCGAGCTGGGCTACTTCCTGGACGCCTCGTGGCGCATGCACCCACAGCTGTGTGAGAAGGTGTCCCGGCTCAGCTACG
>NZ_BAXF01000846.1:0-675 GCF_001310435.1 Arthrobacter sp. JCM 19049
CGGTCAGGGTCAGTCCCGGGAGCTGTTGCGCTGCGGTGCGCAGCACTTCCTCGGCCTGCATCCGGGCCAGCCCGGCCCCCAGGCACCGGTGCACTCCCAGTCCAAAGGCCAGCGAATCATCCTGCTCCCGGCCCAGTTGGCCTCCGGACAGCTGCAACACCAGCTGCTGGCCAGCCAAGAATTGCTCACCGCCACATACCGTGTCCCGGGCCACGACGCGCCGCCAGGTCGGCACCGAGGACTGGGCGGCCAGAACCGCACCGACCAGCTGCGCGGCGGTGTGTGGGTTGTGGGCGCACTGCTCCCAGCGGTCCCGGTCCAGCGCGGTGTGCAGGACGGTGTGGATGAGCAATGCCGTGGTCTCCTGGCCGGCGATGGTCAAAAAGTAGCCAGCGAGCGGATCCGGTCCGTGTCCACCCCTTCCCGGTGCAGTTCGGCGTAGAGGTTTCCGTCCCCGGCGGCGATGGCTTGCAGGACGCTCTGGCGCAGCCAGGCATGGAATTGCGCGGCGGTGCGTGCCAGCTCCAGCTGGCGCTGGTGATCCGGCCACCCCCAGAACAATTCCAGTGAGTGGCGGCTGAAGCGCTTGAGCAGGTCCGCCGGCGGCACCGGCACCCCGCTCAGGCGCTGCATCACCTCTGCCGGAATCGGCGCGGCCAGCCGTGCGCTCAGATC
>NZ_BAXF01000847.1:0-673 GCF_001310435.1 Arthrobacter sp. JCM 19049
CCGGCCGCGCAGCAGTGGATCACCCAGCGCTTCTTCCGAATGGGGCCAGGGCCCGGTGCCGCCGCACTCAACGGTGGTTGCCGGGCACCCGATGAGCGTGCAGACCGTCTGCCTGGGCTGGCACTGGAGCCCGAACCGCTATTCGCGCACCGCCGATGACGTCAACGGGGCGCCGGTGGCACCGATGCCGCAGTGGCTGGTGGATCTGGGCCGCAGCGCGGTGCAGGCGGCCACCGGGGATCCGCGGCAGGCACGGGATTACCACCCGGATGCGGCCATCGTGAACTACTACGACGTGAACGCGACCATGGGCATGCACCAGGACCGGGAGGAGGCGGTCAACGCGCCGGTGGTGTCCCTGTCCATCGGGGACAGCGCCACCTTCCGGCTGGGCAACAACGAGCACCGCAACCAGCCGTACCAGGATCTGCGCCTGGCCTCCGGGGACCTGTTCGTTTTCCAGGGCCCGGCCCGCTTCGCCTACCACGCGGTGACCAAGATCCACCCGCACACCGCCCCGGCCGGGTGCGGGATCAGCAGCGGACGGATCAATATCACGCTGCGCCAGACCGGGCTGCGCTAGGCGCGCCCGCCGCGCCGCCAACGGATTCGGGCGCTAGGGGGCGGACACATCCAGGGTGGAAACCAGCCCAGGTGGTCAGAATCCCCGGCC
>NZ_BAXF01000848.1:0-675 GCF_001310435.1 Arthrobacter sp. JCM 19049
GTCGTGGGTGTGCAGGTGCACCGGCAGGTCGAAGCGCTCACGCAGCGCGGAGACCAGCAGCTTCGCCGCGGCCGGGCGCAGCAGCCCCGCCATGTCCTTGATCGCCAGGATGTGGGCCCCGGCGTCGACGATCTTCTGCGCCAGCTCCAGGTAGTACTCCAGAGTGTAGAGCTTCTCGTTGGCGTCCAGCAGGTTGCCGGTGTAGCAAAGGGCCACCTCGGCCACCGCGGTCCCGGTGGCGCGCACGGCCTTGATGGCCGGGGCCATCTGGTCGATGTCGTTCAGCGCATCGAAGATGCGGAAGATGTCGATCCCGCTCTTGGCGGCCTCGGCGACGAATGCGTCGGTCACCTGGGTGGGGTACGGGGTGTAGCCCACGGTGTTGCGTCCGCGCAGCAGCATCTGCAGCGGGATGTTGGGCAGCTCGGCGCGCAGCAGCTCCAGGCGCTTCCACGGGTCCTCGCCCAGGAAGCGCAGCGAGACGTCGTAGGTCGCCCCGCCCCAGACCTCCATGGAGAACAGCTGCGGGACCACGTGGGCGTAGGCGGGGGGCGGCGTGCAGCAGGTCGCGGGTGCGCACCCGGGTGGCCAGCAGCGACTGGTGCGCGTCACGGAAGGTGGTGTCGGTGACCCCCACCGCGTTGGACTCGCGCAGCGCCTTGGCAAAGCCCTGCG
>NZ_BAXF01000849.1:0-672 GCF_001310435.1 Arthrobacter sp. JCM 19049
ATCAGCAGCAGGGCCAGCGCACCGCCCAGGGTACCGGCCACGATCCAGGGGATGCGGCGGCCAAAGCGGGAGGTGGTTCGGTCGCTGAGGGCGCCGAACAACGGGTTCGCGATCATCGAGACGACCGCGCCCACACCGGTCACCAGCGACAGGGTGGCGTTTTTCTGCTGCGGGGAGATCGCCTCGGAGTGCAGTCCCAGCAACACCTGGATGGGTGCGAAGAAGCCCACGTTGATGCCGATGTGCACAATCAGTACCGCGGCGATCCAGCCGACGCCACGCGAGCGGTGGGGGTCCGGAGTGCTTCGACTGCCTTGTTAGATTCCATGCTGCTGCGTACCCGCCTACCGTTTGCGACCCAGATTGCGCGGAGTGATCCCCGGGTCTTCCAGGTCGATGATGGGAGGGGTGATCTCCTGTTCAATCAATTTTCGCACGGCCCGGCCCATCAGCCCGCCATCGACCATGGAGGCGGCCACCAGGCGGTCCTGCCCATCCAGACCGAAGAGCACCTGAATCTTGCCCTGCCGGGTGTGGCGGGCCACGGTGCGCGCCACCGCGGTGAAGTCCCCGACGACTTCCACGTGGGATTCGTGGCGGTCGGACCAGAACCAGGGCACCTTGCGCCGTGGGGCGCCGGTGCCATGATCGTTGCGGCGGCGAGCGCAGCAT
>NZ_BAXF01000850.1:0-672 GCF_001310435.1 Arthrobacter sp. JCM 19049
CTCGATCTCGCTGCCCGTGGACATCTCCAACTACGTGATGCTCGAACTGGGCCAGCCGCTGCACTTCTACGACGCGGACAAGCTCGCCGGGCCGATCGTGGTGCGCCGCGCCACCGCCGGGGAGAAGCTGACCACCCTGGATGAGAAGGAACGCACCCTCAACCCCGAGGACCTGCTGATCACCGACGACTCCGGGCCGATCGGCATCGCCGGGGTCATGGGCGGGGCCTCCACCGAGGTCGGCGCGGCCACCACCCGGGTGGTCATCGAGGCCGCGAACTTCGAACCGGTCTCCATCGCCCGCTCCCGCCGCCGGCACAAGCTGCCCTCCGAGGCCTCCAAGCGCTTCGAGCGCGGGGTGGATGTGAACGTGGCCGACGTGGCCGCCCAGCGTGCCGTGGACCTGCTGGTCGAGCTGGCCGGGGGCACCGAAACCGCGAACATCACCGACTACGCAACCCCGCCGAACCGGTGAGCATCCTGCTGCCGGCCGGGTACGCCAGCTCCCTGGTGGGCATCGACTACACCGAGGAGCAGATCATCTCCGCGCTGGAGGGGATCGGCGGCACCGTGACCGCCACCGGCGAGGGCTTTGAGGTCATCGCCCCGACCTGGCGCCCGGACCTGGCGATCAAGCAGGACCTGGTGGAGGAGGTGGCCCGCGTCATCGGC
>NZ_BAXF01000851.1:0-670 GCF_001310435.1 Arthrobacter sp. JCM 19049
TCGCTGGCCACCGGGGCGGCGGTGGCCAGGGCCTCGGCCGGTTCCGGAGTTCCGGTGGGGGCCGGTTTGTTCCCCTCCTCGTCGATGGTGATCAGCGGGGAGTCCACGGCCAGGGTTTCCCCCTCGGCCGCGTGCAGCTCGGTCACCACCCCGGCATAGGGGCTGGGCAGCTCCACCAGCGACTTGGCGGTTTCGATCTCAACGAAGACCTGGTTGACCTCCACGGTGTCCCCCACCGCGACCTTCCAGGCGGCAATGTCGGCTTCGGTCAGTCCCTCGCCACATCGGGCAGGTTGAAGGTAGTCATGATTCTCTCCTTGGACCGTTTCTAGTATGCGAAGGAGCGGTCGAGCGCTTCGAGCAGCTTGTCGATGTCGTAGGTACTGGGATTCCACCTTTGAGATCGGGTAGGGCATGTGGAACCCGCCCACCCGCAGCACCGGGGCCTCCAGGTACAAGAACGCCCGTTCGGTGATGCGCGCGGCGATTTCCCCGCCCAGCCCGCCGAAGGTCGGCGCCTCATGGGTGACGATCAGCCGTCCGGTCTTCTGCACCGATTCTGTGATGGTGTCAAAGTCAATGGGCGAGAGTGAACGCAGGTCGATGACCTCGACCGAACGCCCGTCCTCCCGGGCCGCCTCGGCGGCGGCCAGCGCGACCGGCACCAGCG
>NZ_BAXF01000852.1:0-670 GCF_001310435.1 Arthrobacter sp. JCM 19049
ACCCCGGCCAGCAGGTAGGAGTTGGCCATGTTGTTCGCCGCGTCGCCCAGGTAGGCCAGGCTCAGCCCGGCCAGCTCGCCCTTGTGCTCGCGCACGGTGAGCAGGTCGGCCAGCAGCTGGCAGGGTGGTAGTCGTCGGACAGGGCGTTGATGACCGGCACCGCGCAGTTCTGCGCCATCTGCTCAAGCCCGGCCTGGGCGTAGGTGCGCCAGACGATGGTGGAGACCATGCGCTCCAGGACCTTGGCCGAGTCGGCGATGGACTCCTTGTGCCCCAGCTGGGATTCGGCGGAGTTGATGATCAGCGGGGAGCCGCCCAGTTCGGCGATGCCGGCGTGGAAGGAGACCCGGGTGCGGGTGGAGGTCTTGTCGAAGAACACCGCCACGGTTTGCGGGCCGGCGTACGGGGTGTAGCCGTAGGGGTCGGCCTTCATCGCCTGCGCCAAATCCAGCACCTCGCGCTGTTCGGCCGGCGAGAGGTCCAGGTCGGTCAGGAAGTGGCGGGTTGTTGCCATGGGCTAGTTCTCCTTGTGGGTCAGCAGTGCCTGGCCGATCAGGGCCGGCAGCTTGGCGATGAAGGTGGACAGCTGGTCGCGGGTGATGACCAGCGGCGGGGCCAGGCGGATGGTGGCCGGCCCGGTGGTGTTGATGATGAACCCCGGCGTCCAGGG
>NZ_BAXF01000853.1:0-667 GCF_001310435.1 Arthrobacter sp. JCM 19049
CATCGACCTCGGCGGCCACGGCCAGCGCCTCTTCCGCGTTCACGTGCAGGAACGCGTTCAGGGTGGGGTCAACCTCGGCAATGCGCTCCAGGTGCGCCTGGACCGCCTGGACGGAGGTGACTTCCCCGGCGCGCAGCTTGGCGGCCAGTTCGGTGGCGGAGAGCTTGATGATCTGGTTCATGTCCTTATTCACCATCCAGGATTGCCGGGACCTTGAAGCGGTCCTGATCGGAGTCCGGTGCGTTGGCCAGAACCTCGTCGATCGACAGGGTCTGGCCCACCACGTCCTCGCGCATGACGTTGGTCAGCGGGATCGGGTGGCTGGTGGCCGGGATGTCGGAGGATGCGACTTCGCTGACAGAGGCGATGGCATCGACGATCACGCCGAGTTCACCGGTCATCTTGTCCAGCTCTGCGTCGCTCATCTCGATGTGAGCCAGGCGTGCCAGGTGCACAACGTCCTCACGGCTGATGGCAGACATATATCTCCCTAGGGTGGGCGGTTGGATTTCTCCTCCAATTCTAGCCCTGGGCCGCAGGGCAAAGCCAGATGTGGTGCGCCGCATTACGCCATGCGCAATACCGCACCACGCTGTGTGGCCCCGGCGCCATCCACCCATTCGGCGCTGAGGTAGTGTCCGGTGCCGGCCCCGGGCCGCGGGCGGCG
>NZ_BAXF01000854.1:0-664 GCF_001310435.1 Arthrobacter sp. JCM 19049
GGCTGCAGCTCAAGGTGCGGGAGCCCGGGCCGCTGCCGGTGCCGGTGTTCAGCTGCCGCGACACCCCGAGCAGTACCGGGACAAGGTGCGCCGGGCGCAGCACGAAATCTGGCAGGGCAACAGCTATGAGGTGTGCCTGACCACCGAACTGCACGCCACCGTGGAGCATTTCTCCGCCTTCGAGGCGTATAGCCGGTTGCGTGAATCCTCCCCGGCCCCGTTTGCGCACTACCTGCGCCTGGCTCCCTGGAGGTGGCCAGCATCTCCCCGGAACGCTTCGTGAGCATCTCGGGCACCGGCAAGCTGCGCGCCGAACCGATCAAGGGCACCCGTCCGCGCGGCCAGGATCCCTCCAGCGATGCGGCGCTGCGTGAGGATTTGGCCTCCCATCCCAAGGACCGGGCGGAGAACATCATGATCGTGGACCTGCTGCGCAACGACCTGTCCCACCATGCGGTGCCCGGCACGCTGTCGGTTACCCGCTTGTGCGCCATCGAAAGCTACGCCACGGTGCACCAGATGGTCTCCACCATCGACGCGCAGCTGCGAGAACCGGCGCTGGCCGCCGCGGCGCTGCGCGAGGCCTTCCGCCCGGTCCATGACCGGGCCCCAAAACTGTCGACCATGCACATCCTGGACCGGCTGGAGGAAAACCGGGCGCGGG
>NZ_BAXF01000855.1:0-668 GCF_001310435.1 Arthrobacter sp. JCM 19049
GCCGGACCCAGGGCGCGCAGGTGCCAGTGGTGGCCGAAGGGGTCGCAGAAGTCCGCGACCCGGCCCTGCTCCTGATGGTTCTGCGGCTCGGTCAGCAGTTTCACCCCGGTCAGTTTCACGGCGCGGGCCACCGCGTCCACGTCATCCACCATCAGGTGCAGGCTGACCGGCCCGTTCGGTGCCGTGGTGGAGGATGCTGGGTCATCCAGGGTGCGCAGCAGCACCGCCGCGCCGTGGAAGTCCAGGGTGGTTTCCTGGGCCGGGCCGCGTGGGGCGCGCCGGTGTTGGCCGACCACCGTGGCGCCCAGGGCGGTGCGGTACCAGTTGAGGGCGCTGTCTGGGTCGTCGGTCAGCAGCAGTGGGGCTAGCGTGTACATCGTCCTGAACCTTTCGGCGTGGGCAACACCCCGTTGTGTCATCCCTAGGTTGACACCGTAAGTCGCCGGGCTTACGGTGTCAATACCCTATTGACAAAATGAGTCGGCGACCGCGGATACCCGAGGGTGCGGCCGGCGACAGGAATGGACTGGCCATGGAGAATCGGCATGAAAACCCGGATGGACAACTCGCCCCCGCACTCGGGCATCGGCAGTCGAGCGTGGGTCTTGCCACGCTGCCGCGGCTCATCTGGGCCCGCTGGCCCTCGGTCGTGGGGCTGCTGGCGCTCC
>NZ_BAXF01000856.1:0-663 GCF_001310435.1 Arthrobacter sp. JCM 19049
CAACAGGCTGCGGGCCTGCTCGGCCTCCAGCCCCGCCCCGTGGTCCTGGACCCAGAAGCTGGCGGCGCCGCCGGTGACCGCCGAACTCAGGTGGATGGTGTCCCCCGGGCCGGTGAACTGCACGGCGTTGCCGATCAGCTGGCGCAGCGCATCGGTGATGCGCGCCGGATCCAGCCAGGCTTTGGTGGCGGAGGTGGCCTCGATCGCCAGGTGGCGTCCGGCCAGCAGGTCGCTGCCCGAGCCTGCGCGGCGATCTGGCGGTCACCTCCGACGGACACCCACTGCGGGGCAACGAAGCCGGGGTTCGTGCTCTGGGCCAGGATTTCCAGGTCCGCCAGGCACTGGCCCATCTGCAATCAGGTCCTGCGCCTGGGCGGCCATGTGGGAGCGCTTGGTGGTGGACAGCTCCCCGCGGGCCAGTTGCGCACCGCAACGGCCAGGCGGTGCTGCGGTTCGGACAGGTGTGCCCGGGCCTCAGCGATGAAGTGGCGTTGGGCCAGGTGGGATCCCTCCACCCGGTCCAGCATGGCGTTGACCGTCTCGGCCAGCTGCGCCAGGTCATCCCGGCCGTGCACCGGGATGCGGGCCGAGAGGTCCTGGGCGGTGATCTGCTCGGCGGTTTCGCGCACCGCGCGGATCGGACGCATGATGTGCCGGGCCACC
>NZ_BAXF01000857.1:0-662 GCF_001310435.1 Arthrobacter sp. JCM 19049
CGGTCCGCCGGATCCGGAGACGTCGGTGCCGCCGGTGACGGCACCGCGCAGGTCGGGGTGTGAGGTGTCGATGCCGGTGTCGATCACCGCGACCTTCACCCCCTGGCCCTTGGCGTCCTTGTGGGCATCCTTGATGCCCAGCGAGTCCAGCCAGTACTCGGCCTCGCGGATGCTGTCGGCGTGGGCGCCGGGTGCCAGCAGCAGGTTGCCGCCCACTCCCAGCACGAGCGCCAGGCTCATGGCCAGCAGCGTGCCTAGGGTGCGGGTGATCCGGGGCCCGGTGCGTGCGAACACGGTTTCCTCCTAGTCCCCGGGCCGCCGGCCGGCTGGCCGTGACGCATGATCGGGTGCGGGTGTGTGGTGGGTGGGTCTCAAGGGTGGCTCCGAGGCCAAGGTGGCCCCTGGGGCCTAGGCGGTGTGCAGGGCGGCCACCGAGGCGGCAATGCCATCGAGGATATCGTGTTCCGAGGCGGTGATCCGCTCAACCCTGCCGCTGGTGGCCCGGTGCACGTGGGAAAGGACGCGCTCCACGATCAGCGCCCCGGCCTGGATCACGTCCACGCGCCCGGGGTGCATGAAGCCCAGCGCCGCACGCTGGGCCCGGTTCATGCCCAGGATCGCGCCGGTCGCCTGGCGCATCTGGCAGAAGTCCAGCTGCGCGC
>NZ_BAXF01000858.1:0-663 GCF_001310435.1 Arthrobacter sp. JCM 19049
GGAGCGGCAGCCCGGCCGGGGTGGTGTTCTGTTCGGTCAGTACGCTCATGATCCCTTGTCCCTTCAGGCGGCCAGGGCCCGTGCCGAGCCGGCGTGGGCGGTAATGATTCGGGGGTCCAGCTGCGGGTGGATGAGGTCCACCAGCAGGTTCACCACGGTGAAGGTGGCGGCGGTGAGCAGCACCAGCCCCTGCACCAGGGGAATGTCCTGGACGGTGACCGCCTGCAGCACCAGCTGCCCCAGTCCGGCGCGGGCGAACACGGTCTCGGTGATCACCGAGCCGGCCAGCAGGGTGCCGATGGTGATCCCGGCAATCGACAGCGCGGCCGGGGCGGCGTTCTTCAGGGTGTGGCGGTAGAAGATCCAGGACTCTCCGGCCCCCTTGGCGCGCAGCACGTCCACGAACGGCTGGGCCGAGACCTGCTGAACGCTCTTGAGCAGCACCTGGGCGATCGGTGCGCTCAGGTGCAGGGCCAACACCAGGATCGGCACCAGCAGCGACAGCGCCGAACCGTCCGGGAACAGGGACATCACCCCCAGCTGCACGGCCAGCAGCTGCAGCAGCACCAGGCCCAGCCAGAACACCGGGATTGAAATGAACAGCGGCGGCAGGTTCAACAGCGCCCGGCGCAGCCGCTCACCACGGGCCAGGGTGGCCGCGGC
>NZ_BAXF01000859.1:0-661 GCF_001310435.1 Arthrobacter sp. JCM 19049
GGCTCGAAGCTTCATGCCTCTTAGCGTACGCAATCGGCCAGGACGCCTTGGACCGCTTCGCGTAAATGCCCGCGAATGGGCGGTGAATATGACAACCTTTGATTATGGTGAACCCCCTCTTGCAACGCAGCGAACTGCCCTACCAGTGGCCTGACTTTTCCGCACTGGGCGCCGACGACTACCTGGAGGCGGCCAGGATCGGCGCGACCGTCCAGATCGAGGAGATCGAGGTGATCCTGTCCAACGCGGACTCGGCGACCTTCGAGAACACCTTCCTGGCCCTGGAGCGCAGCGGGCAGATCCTGCGCCGGGCCTGATGACCTACTTCAGCGTGCTCTCGGCCCACGGCACCGAGGAGATCCGTGCCGTCCAGCAGGAAATCACCGGGCTCTACACCCGCCAAGAGGACGAGATCCAGCTCAACGGCCCCCTCTACGAACGGCTGAACCAGCTGGATGTGCAACAGCTGGAGGGTGAGGACCGGCGTCTGGCCACCGAAACCCTGACCCGCTTCCGGCTGGCCGGAGCCACCCTGTCCGGGACGGACAAGGAACGGCTCAAGCAGCTGAACGCCCAGATCTCCGATCTGTCCACCCGGTTCTCCGCCGCCGCACTGGAGGCGCAGAACGCCCACGCCGTGCTGTTCGAGGACGCCGCCGAG
>NZ_BAXF01000860.1:0-655 GCF_001310435.1 Arthrobacter sp. JCM 19049
TGGATGCTGGCGGTGATCTTCCCGCCCAGCGAGCGGATGTTCGCGGAGACCGACTCCTGGCCCTGCGCGTAGCCGCCGAGCACGATGGCCCGGCTCGCCCCGGGGGCCAGCACGATTTCCTGCAGCGTGGAGGTGTCGACCAGCCCCTGCGGACCGCGCAGCTCAATGGAGACCTGGGCGGTGGTGGAGGTCGGGTTGGCCAGGTGCAGCACCGAGGAGCTGCCAGTGGTGGTCTGCAGGCCGGTGAACCGCCAGTTCGACGCGGCCGCAACACAGTTGCCCCGCGGCCAACCGGCCAGGTCCCCGTCCTTGGCCTGGTAGCTGCGCAGCCCGCTGCCGATGGAGGGCAGATCCCCCAGCGGCTGGATGCGCAGCACCTGCAGCGGTCCAGGTTCGCGGTGTTGCTCACCTGGGCGGTGCGCCCGGTCAGGCCCTGGTCATCCGAACCGCGGGCCTCGCGGGCCTGCTCGTCCGGGATGCGCTTGGTCAGCTGGCGGGATTCGTCCTGGCCCAGCTCACCGAGCCCGGATCCGGGATGCGCTTGGCCAGATCGGAGACCACGGCGCTGCGGATGGTGGTGGACACGTCCTTGGCGCCCGGGGCGAACTGCGGGTCGGTGCCGTCCACGCCCTTGAGCAGCTGCAGCACCTGCGGG
>NZ_BAXF01000861.1:0-654 GCF_001310435.1 Arthrobacter sp. JCM 19049
CGGAGGGCATCATCCTGCACCGCATCGTGCGCCAGGACCGCTCGGATGCCCGGCCCGCGCTGCGCCTGGTGCTTTCCGGCATCCTTCCTAGCGACCCGGTCGGTGCGTAGGCGGGTAATTACACCTGCACTTCACCCCGCGTTTACCCAAAGGGTGCGCAACGGTTAACTCCGGCTCCTAGCGTCAAGGACGTGAGCAATACCAACCAGCCCAGCGTCTTGGCGATCATCCCGGCCCGTGGAGGATCCAAGGCGGTACGGCTCAAGAACCTGCGCAAGGTCGGCGGCCAGAGCCTGCTGGGCCGTGCGATCCAATCGGCCCAGGCCGCGGCCTCAGTCAGCGAAGTCGTGGTCAGCACCGATCATGAACAGATCCGGCAGGAGGCCCTGGCCTACGGCGCCAGCGTTGTCGACCGCCCGGCCGAAATCGCCGGGGACACGGCCAGCAGCGAATCGGTGCTCCTGCACGTGCTCGCCCAGCGCGAGGAGCACCCGCAGATCACCCTGTTCATCCAATGCACCTCCCCCTTCATCGACCCGGCGGACCTGGATGCCGCGGTGCAGCAGGTGGCCTCCGGCAAGGCCGATGTCAGCTTCGCCGCGGTCCCCGATCACGCTTCCACTGGGGCCTGTCCCCGGAGGCGCCGCGGTGGCC
>NZ_BAXF01000862.1:0-656 GCF_001310435.1 Arthrobacter sp. JCM 19049
CCGCCTACCAGCTGCTGGCCGACGGGCAGGTGCACCGGGTGCTGCGCGAGGCGGCTGGCCGGGGGCCGTTAACCCCCGCCCCGGGCAGGGTGAGCAGTACCGCAGCCTGCCCGGGGCGGAAAGGGCGTAAACTTGGTGAGCAAGAATTCGCTCTGCCTGCAGGAAAGAACCAGCTGATGCAACGCACCATGTTCAAGTCCAAGATCCACCGCGCACCGTGACCCAGGCGGATCTGCACTACGTCGGGTCGGTCACCATTGACCAGGACCTGTTGGACGCCTCCGACATCCTGCCCGGGGAGCTGGTGAGCATCGTGGATGTGACCAACGGGGCCCGCCTGGAGACCTACACGATCGCCGGCGAGCGCGGCAGCGGCGTGGTGGGCATCAACGGGGCCGCGGCCCACCTGGTGCACCCCGGTGACCTGGTCATCATCATCAGCTACGCGCAGATGGAAGATGCACAGGCCCGCGCCTACGCCCCGGCGGTGGTGCAGGTGGATGAGCACAACCGGATGATCCACCTGGGTGATGACCCGGCGGTGGCGGTCGCCGACGGTGTGCAGACTCCCCCGTTCGCGCAGGTCACCGGCAACTAGTCGAGCCTGCTAGCCGGCGTCCGGCTGCGGCTTCGTCCCCGGGCCGGTCCTGGTCGGG
>NZ_BAXF01000863.1:0-654 GCF_001310435.1 Arthrobacter sp. JCM 19049
CACGCTCGGTCACCGAGCCGACCGACAGGCCGGCCTGTTTCAGCTGCGACCTGGCGGCACTGGAGGACTGGCCGACCACGCCGGGCACCTCCACGGTTTCCGGGGCAATGGCGTAGGTGACCCGCACGGTCGAGCCCGCGTTGACGGTGCCCATCGGGGAAATGTCGGTGACGTTGCCGGATCCTCGTCCTGCATGGGCCGAGCCACCGCGTCCACCTTCAGGCCCAGGTCCCGCAGCTGCGCGGTGACCGCGTCAATGTGCTGGCCGAGCAAGGCGTTGCTGACCTGCACGGTCTTCGGCGACTGCGCATCCTCGGAAGGGGAGCTGGCGGCGGTGGTGCTCTGCGTCGGCTCGGTGGTTTCCTCGCTCGGCTCGCTGCTGGTCTCGCTCGCGCTCACCGTGGGGGAGACGCTGGACTCATCATCGTCGCTGGCGCCGGTGAACATCGGCATCAGCCAGGCGCCCAGGGCGATCAGCACCGCCAGGACGATGACCACGATCAGCGGGACCAGCCACGGGGCGCGCTTCCTCTCCTCCTGGTCGTGGGCGTCCTCGTTGTCGGCCAGCCCATCGGAGTCGAAGTCCTGGTAGCTGGAGGAGGCCTGCAGCGACTGGGTGGCCGCCGGGGTGACCGGCAGGGCGCTGGTGGCCGG
>NZ_BAXF01000864.1:0-649 GCF_001310435.1 Arthrobacter sp. JCM 19049
CGGTCGTGGTCCGCCACCCCGAGCGGATAGTCCGCCTTGCCGTGCCGCAGCAGGATCAGCGCCGGGCCTGTGCAGTGTTCTTGCCTCCAGCATTCATGCCATCAGCTTACGGGGTCACCGTCCCGGGCCCGCTTAAACGCCGAACGGGCGGGCGTACCTCCATGCCAGGAGCACGCCCGCCCGTTGGACCGTGTGGCCTTCTGCGACCAGCTGATGCTAGATCGAGTATTCCGGGGCGGCCCAGACGACGACCTCGGGGTGTTCGTAGAAGCGGTAGCCCTGCCCGCGCACGGTGCGCACGGTGTTGGCCAGGCGGCCCAGCTTCGAGCGCAGGCGGCGGATGTGCACGTCGATGGTGCGCTCGTTGGGCACCTCTTCGGCGTTGCGCCACAGGTTTTCCAGCAGTTCCTCACGGCCCACGGTGCGGGTGCCGTTTTCGACCAGGAAGTTCAGCAGCTCGAACTCCTTGAAGGTCAGGTTCAGGGTCTCCCCGTCCAGGTACACCTCGCGGCGGGACAGGTCGATCAGCACGCCGGAGGGCCGCGGGGTGCTGGGACGGTTCTCGGTGCGGGCGCGGCGGTTGACCGTCGGGTCCCCCAGTGCCTGGCGGACCACGTCAATGGCTTCGCCCTGCGCGGTGGCCGGTGCC
>NZ_BAXF01000865.1:0-650 GCF_001310435.1 Arthrobacter sp. JCM 19049
CGCGGAATTCGTGGGGCACGCGGGTGCGAAATCGGCTCATGGCCCCATGCCACCACCGCGGCCCCGGTTCCGGGCGCACGAGCCCGCGGTTTGTGGAGGATGCTAGGGGAGGAGGAGGATCCCTAGAACCCGTTGTCCAGGCGCCGTATCGCCGAGGGCGTGATCACCACGCCGACCGGGCGATCATGGCGGTCCACGGCGAAGGAGCCGGCCTCCACGAACTCGTCATCGCGCACCAGCGCCGCAATTCGGGTCTGGTAGCCATCAATCTTGGGCAGGAACCGGTCATAGTAGCCCCCGCCCTGCCCCAGACGCAGCCCGGCAGCATCCACCGCCAGGGCGGGGATGAACATCAGGTCTATCTCGGCAAACAAGCTGGCATCGTGGCGCGGTCCGACCGGTTCGTTGACCGGGGCCACCCGGCTCTGCACGATCTCGGTGCCCGGCTCCCAGCGGGTCCAGGACAGGACATGTCCCGGCTCGCACACCGGCAGGTAGACCTCGAAGCCGCGCCCGGTCAGCTCCTGGAGCAACGGGGCCGTGTCCGGCTCGTCCGGGGAGGAAAAGTATGCCGCCACTTTCTTCGAATGCCCTCGGGGCCGCGTCCAGCACCTCCAGCACCCGCTGGCGAAGCTGGGCCGCCTCTCGGC
>NZ_BAXF01000866.1:0-649 GCF_001310435.1 Arthrobacter sp. JCM 19049
GCGGGCACCGCGAACTGCCGATCCGCGCCGACCACGTGGGCAAGAACCTGCCCACCGCCAAGAGCGAAAAGGTGCGCGTGCACCTGGCGGAAACCGACCAGGACAACGAAGTGATCATCGAGGCCGGCGCATGAAACACCTGATCTCCACCGCGGACGTCACCCGCGAAGAAGCCATCCGGATCCTGGACATCGCCGAGGAAATGCGCGAGTTCGGCACCCGGGAAGTCAAGAAGCTGCCGGCGCTGCGCGGACGCACCGTGGTGAACCTCTTCTTCGAGGACTCCACCCGCACCCGCATCTCCTTCGAGGCCGCCGCCAAGCGCCTGAGCGCGGACGTGATCAACTTCTCCGCCAAGGCTCCTCCGTGTCCAAGGGCGAATCGCTGAAGGACACCGCCCAAACCCTGCTGGCCATCGGCGCCGACGCGTGGTGATCCGGCACCCCGACTCGGGTGCACCGGCTCGCCTGGCGGCCACCGACTGGATCGGGCTGCCGATCGTCAACGCCGGGGACGGCATGCACGAACATCCCACCCAGCGCTGCTGGACGCGTTCACGCTGCGCCGCCAGGTGAGCCTGCGCGAGGGCACCGCCCGCACGGCAAGGGCCTGGACGGCTGAAGGTCGCCATCGTCGGGGACATCCTGCA
>NZ_BAXF01000867.1:0-646 GCF_001310435.1 Arthrobacter sp. JCM 19049
CGGTGAACAGCGAGTCGATGTAGTACTCGTTGTGCGCCAGCACCCGCACCCGCAGGGTGGGCGCCGGCTCACCGTCCAGCACCTCGCGGCGCAGCAGGATCCGGTCTGCCGGTCCAACTCCACCAGGGTGCGCGTTCCGGCGGGAACCAGCGGATAGCCGGGCACCGCGGGCCGGTAGTTGTGCCCGGCGCTGAGTACCGCCGCCAGGACGGGGCGGCCCTGGGCATCGGTTGATTCACGTAGCTCGTGGATGAAGGTCGGGTGGTTGAACGCCAGCTCCAGGCTCGCCGGTTCCTCCCCGGCCAACTCATAGGGGTCCAGTACCGCCTGCAGGAACGGCAGCGGCAACAAATCCCCAAACCCCTGGATGGCCGGGCGCCGGTACACCAGGTGGTCATCCCCGAACACCGGGGTGACCAGGGACGCTGGCAGCTGCCAGGAGGCCGCGGTGGCGGCCACATAGTCCAGCCCCCGGTCCTGGGTGAAGCGTTCGCGCTGGAAGACCAACTGGTCCCGGTCGTTGGAGATTGCCACCGCCTCCCGGGAACGCAGCAGCACCGTAAGTTCACCTTCCAGCCCCAGCTCTTCGCGGGCGTAGGCCGGCGGGAGGTCGACGCTCAAGCGCAGGCTGCTGGAGAGCCAGGGG
>NZ_BAXF01000868.1:0-644 GCF_001310435.1 Arthrobacter sp. JCM 19049
TGCCGGCCACCAGCTGGGCCACCAGCAGCACGCCCAGGACGCCGATCGGCACGACCCATTCACCGGTGAGCCCGTGCAGCGCGCCGATGCCGATGGGCCCCAGGCCCGCCAGCAGGTAGCCAAAGCCCTGCGCCATGGTCGAGAGGTGGCCGGTGAAATGGGTGTTGGGTGAGCGCCAGACAATGTAGGACAGCGACAGGCTGATCGAGCGCCCTGCCCCAACCCGAGCAGCGTCATCCACACCAGCGCGCCGGTGGCGGGGAGGAACGCCAGACCGAGGTAGGCGGCGCCGGTCAGGGCCACGGCCAGCACCACCGGCAGCCAGGTGGCCCGCACCCGCACGGCCAGGGCCGGGGTGAACAGTGAGGCCACGATGCCGGGGAAGGCGGAGTAGGCAAGCATCCACGGCGGTGCTGGCATCCATGCCGGCATCCTGCAGCATGGTGGGAACCCAGGTCAGTGCGACGTAGTAGCTGACGCTTTGCAGGCCCATGAGAACCGTGACGGCGATCGCCACCGGATCGGTGAGCATTGCCCGGAACGGCGGTTCACCGCGTTCGGTGGGGGCATCGGCCACGGCCGGGCTGGCCTTGAGCCGTCCCGGAAAGCGGCCCAGCTGCGGGACCCAGACCAGCAGCGCCAGC
>NZ_BAXF01000869.1:0-643 GCF_001310435.1 Arthrobacter sp. JCM 19049
CCCGGCTGGCCGGCAACTTCCGGGCCGCGGTGTTCGGCGCCAATGACGGGCTGGTCTCCAACTTCGCGTTGGTGCTGGGCATCGGTGCCACCGGGGTGGCTTCCTCCTTCGTCCTCTTCGCCGGCATCGCCGGCCTGCTGGCCGGCGCGCTGTCCATGGCGGCGGGCGAATATGTCTCGGTGCGTTCCCAGCGTGAACTGCTCACCGCTTCCCGGCCTACCCAGGTGACGCTCTCCGCGGCGCGGGACCTGGACCTGGACGCGAACGAACTGGTGCTGATTTACAAGGCGCGCGGCATGAGCGATGAGGACGCCGAGCACCGGGCCGCCGAACGCATGGGGCTGTTCACCTGCGACTGCAACCCCTCATTCTCACTGCAGCCGGAGCTGCGCGGTGAGGAGCTGGCCCGCGAGCACGAGGAGCTGGGCTCGGCCCCGGGGGCGGCGGCTTCCTCGTTCCTGTTCTTCGCCTCCGGCGCGGTCGTGCCGATCCTCCCGTTCATCTTCGGAATGTCCGGGCTGCCCTCCATCATCCTGGCCGCCGTCCTGGTGGGAGCGGCCTGATGTTTACCGGCGGCGTGGTGGGTCTGCTTTCCGGGGCCTCGCCCCTGAAGCGCGGGTTGCGCCAGCTGGCCATCGGCTGG
>NZ_BAXF01000870.1:0-639 GCF_001310435.1 Arthrobacter sp. JCM 19049
TCGCAGCCGCCCAGCTCCTCCACCAGCTGTTGGGTGCGCGGATCCGAGTTGCGCAGCCCGATCGCGATCGAGCGGGCCACGGCCGACACCTTCAGCGAATGGGTCAGCCGGTTGTGCACCACGGTGCCGGCCCCGGCCTGCGGGATCACCTGGGTGACCGCGGAGAGCCGGGAAAAGTAGGGGGAGAAGCGGATCCGCTCAATGTCCACACGGAACTCGTCCTCATCGGGGCGTGCAGCTTCGCTGATGGCGCGCTCGCGCCCGCCGCTTAGGTGGGTCTTCTGCCTGGCATTCATCGTAGTCACCAGCCTAGATGATGCACCGGCCGCGGTCCGGGAAGCGTGCGGTTCATGCCCCGGCCCGCCGATCCAGCGGGCGGGCCGGGCGGCGCAGCAGCAGTGCACCGAGGGTGAACCCGATGTACACCAGCGCGGCCAGGAAGGACTGGGTCCCGAAAAACCAGCTCAGCTGCCCGTACCAGCTCAAGAGCACACAGCCGGTGGCGGTGAGCACCACCAGCCCGGCGGCCGGCCAGCGCCGGGCAACTCCTCCAGTACCCGGCCCTGCACTGCCAGCAGCAGCCCGTAGACCAGTAGCAGGCCCCGGTCAGCGCCAGCAGGCCGCTGACCGTGCCGCCGT
>NZ_BAXF01000871.1:0-635 GCF_001310435.1 Arthrobacter sp. JCM 19049
TCGCCGAATCCCGGGGACTGCTGGGGCAGGCGCTGCAGCCACAGGGCACCGAACTGGTGCCCCAGGTCTTCAGCGCAGGACCGGCCGCCATCGAGCACTGAACTCCGGGGCGCTGGATGCCGCCTACCTGGGGCCCAGCCCGGCCCTGAACAGCTACCTGTCCAGCGGCGGAAAGTCGCTGCGCATCATTGCCGGGGCCACCGAATCCGGAGCCAGCCTGGTGGTGGACCCCACGATCACCACGGTGCCCGAACTGGCCGGAAGGCAGCTGGCCACCCCGCAATACGGCGGCACCCAGGACGTGGCGCTGCGCCACTTCCTGGCCGAGCACCAGCTGTCCGACGCCGTGAGCATCACCCCCACCTCCAACGGCACGGTCGCCCAGCTGTTCGCCCGCGGCGCCATCGACGGGGCCTGGCTGCCCGAACCCTACGCCTCACTGCTGGTCGAACGGTACGGGGCCCGCCGGTTGGTGGATGAAGCCAGCCTGTGGCCGCAGGGACGCTTCCCCACTACGGTGCTGGTGGCCCGGACCGAATTCATTGACGCCCACCCGCAGACCGTGGCCCGGCTGGCCGAGGCGAACACCGAGGCGATCGCCTGGCTGAACCAGGCCACCACGGACCAGCAGGTCC
>NZ_BAXF01000872.1:0-629 GCF_001310435.1 Arthrobacter sp. JCM 19049
ACTCCTCGGTCACGTCCCCCTGCTCCACCGCGTACCCGCGCTCGGCGGTGAACTGCAGTTCACGGCGCAGCGAGGCGTAGTCGGTGATGGTGGTGCTGTTGGGGCTGCGGCTGATGAAGCTGGCCGGGCGCGGGTAGAGCGCACGCACCTGGGACTTGGGCAGCTGGGCCAGGATCGCCCGGCCCGAGGCGGTCAGGTGCGAGGGCAGGCGCACCCCCACATCGGTGACCAGCGAGGGCCGGCCCTTGGCGCGTTCCTCCACGATGTACAGCACATCGGCCCCGTGCAGCACCGCCAGGTGCGCGCTTTGGCCCACCTTGTCCACCAGCTGCGCCACCAGCGGGGCGCCCAGGCGCGCCAGCGGCTCCTGGCGGGTGTAGGCGCTGGAGAGCTCAAAGGCGGACAGCCCCAGGCCATAGGCCTGTTCCTCCGGGTAGTGGGTGGCGAACCCCTGCTCGATCAGCACCCCCAGCAGCTGGTAGACGGTGGAGCGCGGCAGCTGCAGCAGCGTGCAGATCATCGCGGCCGGGGTGGGGGACTTGCGGCTGGCCAGCAGCTTGAGCACCCGCAGCGTATTATCCGCCGCCGGAACCTTACTGGCCACGCCCACCCCCCGGGCATCGTGTCTG
>NZ_BAXF01000873.1:0-629 GCF_001310435.1 Arthrobacter sp. JCM 19049
CCTACGACCCGTGGCCCTCGGCCCTGGCCGCCGCCTGGCGGGGGCCGGTCATCAACGGGCTGGCGATGCTGGTGCACCAGGCGGTGGAGCAGGTGCGCCTGTTCACCGGGCTGGACCTGGCGCAGGAAGAGCGCGAAAATGTCACAAACACCATGTTTGCGGCCGTGGCGCTTCATCGAGGTCGGTAAAAGCGCCGGCACATGGCAAAATGTAGTGCATGTTGCGTTGGTTAACCGCGGGCGAATCGCACGGCCCGGCACTCGTTGGAATTCTTGAAGGTCTACCCGCCGGGGTCCCGGTGGACAGTGAGCTCGTCCGTTCGGCGCTGGCGCGCCGGCGGCTTGGCTATGGCCGCGGGGCCCGCATGAAGTTTGAAAAGGACCAGGTCAGCTTCCTGGGCGGGGTGCGCCACGGCGCCACCCAGGGCGGACCGGTCGCCATTGAAATCGGCAACACCGAATGGCCCAAGTGGGAACGCGTGATGAACGCGGACCCGGTGGATCCCCGCGAACTGGAGTCCCTGGCCCGCAATGCGCCGCTGACCCGCCCGCGCCCGGGCCACGCCGACTTCACCGGCATGCAGAAGTACGGGTTCAATGACGCCCGCCCGGTGCTCGAGCGCGCCAGCG
>NZ_BAXF01000874.1:0-630 GCF_001310435.1 Arthrobacter sp. JCM 19049
GGCCGGCAAGCAGCTGAGCGAGATCGGCGCGATGGCCGACTCCCGGGCGAAGGTGCGCATGTTCTCCGATGACGGGATCTGCGTGTTTGACCCGCTGCTGATGCGCCGGGCCCTGGAATACGTCAAGGCCTTCGACGGGGTGATCGCCCAGCACGCCCAGGAACCGCGGCTGACCGAGGGCGCGCAGATGAACGAGGGCGAAGTCTCGGCCGTGCTCGGCCTGGCCGGCTGGCCGGCCGTGGCGGAGGAGTCGATCATCGCCCGCGACGTGCTGCTGGCCGAACACGTCGGCGCCCGCCTGCACGTGTGCCACGTCTCCACCGCCGGTAGCGTGGAAATCATCCGCTGGGCCAAGCCCGCGGCATCCAGGTCACCGCGGAGGTCACCCCGCACCACCTGCTGCTCACCGATGAGAAGGTACGCAGCTTCGACCCGGTCTACAAGGTCAACCCGCCTCTGCGCCGCGAAGCGGACGTCATGGCGCTGCGCGCCGGGGTGGCCGATGGCACCATCGACATGATCGGCACCGACCACGCCCCGCACCCGGCCGAATCCAAGGACTGCGAATGGGGGGCCGCCGCGATGGGCATGACCGGGCTGGAAACCGCCCTGTCCATCGTGCAGCACACC
>NZ_BAXF01000875.1:0-628 GCF_001310435.1 Arthrobacter sp. JCM 19049
CACCTCCGCCACCAGAGGCCGGCGCCCCTCCAGGGTGACGGTGATGCAGGTGCCGGGCACCGGGTGCTTGGTGCGGGTGACAAACAGCCGCGAGGGATCCGACAGGGACTCGATCCCGTCCTCGGTCAGGTCAAAGCAGCCGACCTCATCGGTCGGCCCGTAGCGGTTCTTCAGGCGCGCAGCAGCCGCAGCCGCGAATGCTTCTCCCCGTCAAACTGGCAGACCACATCCACCAGGTGCTCCAGCAGCCGCGGCCCGGCGACCGAGCCGTCCTTGGTCACGTGCCCCACCATGATGGTGGTCATGGCCCGGGTCTTCGCGGCGTTGATGATGCTGGCCGCGACCTCGCGCACCTGGGACACCCCGCCCGAGGCCCCGTCCACATCCGCGCTGGAGAAGGTCTGCACCGAGTCCAGGATCAGCAGCTGCGGGTCAATCTCCGCAATCTGTCCCAACGCCAGGGCCAGGTCGGTTTCCGCGGCCAGGTAGAGCGAATCGGCGACCGCGTCGATGCGTTCGGCCCGGGACTTCACCTGTGGGGCTGATTCCTCCCCGGTCAGGTAGAGCACCCGCAGCCCGCTGCGGGCGCCTTGGCGGCGACATCCAGCAGCAGCGTGGACTTGCCCAC
>NZ_BAXF01000876.1:0-629 GCF_001310435.1 Arthrobacter sp. JCM 19049
TGCAGCCCGCGCAGCACCAGCCTACCAGGAGCTGGTCGCCCGGCGCGCCCGGCGCATCCCGCTGCAGCACCTGACCGGCACCGCCTACTTCCGCCACCTGCAGCTGAAGGTCGGGCCCGGGGTGTTCATCCCACGCCCGGAAACCGAGTCCGTGGTGCAGCTGGCCCTGGACTTCATCGGCGAGCAACAAGGCGCCCGCCTTGTGGATCTGTGTTCCGGTTCCGGGGCGATCGCCGCGGCGCTGGCCACCGAACTGTCCGCACCGTGGGTCTGGGCCGTGGAGCTCTCCGACCAGGCGATCGGCTACACCCGGCAGAACTGCGAACCGCTGGGCATCAGCGTGCTGCACGCCGATGCCGGAAACCTGCCGGCCGGGCTGATCCCGGAAGGCGGCATCGACGCCGTGGTCAGCAACCCGCCCTATATTCCACCCAGCGCCGTGCCGCGCGAGCAGGAAGTGCGCGACCACGACCCGCAGATGGCCCTGTACGGGCTGGGGGAGGACGGGCTGCAGGTGCCGCGCGCGGTCAGCGCCCAGGCGCTGGAGCTGCTGCGCCCGGCGGATTGTTCGTGATGGAACACGCCGAGGTGCAGGCCGCCACCGCCGCAGCATGCTGCGCGCCACCGGG
>NZ_BAXF01000877.1:0-627 GCF_001310435.1 Arthrobacter sp. JCM 19049
GGTGGGTGTGCGGGTCGACCAGGCCCGGCAGCAGGATCTGGCCGGAGGCGTCGATAACGGTGGCGTCCCCGGCCTGCAGGCCCCGGCCGATCTGGGCGATCATCCCGTCGGAGACCAGCACGTCGGCGGTGTCCCCGCCCAGAATGCTGGCGTTGTGAATCAGATACTTCATGGACCTAGCTTTCCTTGATCAAGTCGCCGGAGAGGAGCATGTAGAGGCTGGCCATGCGCACGGCCACGCCGTTGGTCACCTGGTCCAGCACGGTGGAGCGTGGGGAGTCGGCGGCGGCCGAGGAGATTTCCAGGCCGCGGTTCATCGGGCCCGGGTGCATGATCAGCGTTTCCTCGCCGGAGGCGTCCAGCGCCTTCAGCCGGGCGTCGTCCAGGCCCCAGTAGCGGGAGTATTCACGCGGGTTCGGGAAGTAGGCGGCATGCATCCGCTCCCCCTGCACGCGCAGCATCATCAGCGCGTCCACCCCGGAGGCGATGACCTCGTCCAGGTCATAGCTGATGGTGCACGGCCAGGCGTCGGCCCCCACCGGCAGCAGGGTGGGCGGGGCGACCATGGTCACCTCGGCGCCAGGGAGTTCAGCAGCCACAGGTTCGAGCGGGCCACCCGGGAGTGCA
>NZ_BAXF01000878.1:0-625 GCF_001310435.1 Arthrobacter sp. JCM 19049
CTGCTGTTGGCCTTGCCGGGCTTCGGCGGCCTGGTGTACGGGCTGAGCCGGCTCTCGGCCGCGGGCTGAACGCCGTGAACGCCACCGTGCTGGTGGTGGCGGTGCTCTGCCTGGTGACCTTCACTCTGCTGCAGGCCCGCCTGCAGCAACGCGATGCGGCGCTGCTGGACCTGCGTTCGTTCACCTACCGGCCTTCACGCTTTCGCTGCTGCTGATGGTCTTTGCCATGGTGGCCCTGTTCGGGTCATCATCCTGCTGCCGATGTTCTTCACCTCGGTGCTGGGCCTGGACACGCTGGCCACCGGCTGATCATGCTGCCCGGCGGGCTGTTGATGGGTCTGCTGGCCCCGTTCGTGGGCCGGCTGTTCGACAAGGTCGGTGCCCGGCCGCTGCTGGTGCCCGGCGGGGTGATCCTGACCGCGGTGCTGCTGGGCTACGCGCTGGTCCTTGACGCGCAGACCCCGGTCTGGCTGCTGGTGGTGATGCACCTGGTGATGAGCCTGGGCATGGCGCTGATCTTCACCCCGGCGTTCACCACCGCGCTGAACCCGCTGCCGCACCACCTGCATTCGCACGGTTCGGCCGTGCTCTCCACGCTGCAGCAGCTGGGTGGGGCCATGGGCAC
>NZ_BAXF01000879.1:0-625 GCF_001310435.1 Arthrobacter sp. JCM 19049
TCGGGGCCCTGGCCGCCTCGGGGGCCACCTTGCTGATCTTCAACGGCCCGGACATCCCGTGACACCCCGGTGCTGGGCGGAATCCGCGGCCGGGTGGCGATCTACAACGAGAACATCCGTACCGTGGCCGCCCGCATGATGCGATCGTGGCCGACATGTGGGCGCTGCGCGAACTGCACCACCCGGCCATGTGGTCCGAGGACCGGCTGCACTTCTCCCCGCTCGGGCACCAGCGGATTGCCGCGATGGCCCTGGACGCGCTGAACGTGCCGCACACCCTGGATCTTGAGGTGAACTTCGAGCCGGACACCCGCACCTGGCGCACCGCCCGGCTGGAGGACCTGCATTGGGCGCGTGAACACCTGGCCCCGTGGGTGCTGCGCCGGCTGCGCCACCAGCCTCCCGGGGACGGGATCACCACCAAGCGCCCGGAACCCACCCCGTTCACCGAACCGGCCCCGAACGAATCCCTGGGCGCCGGGAAGTAGCTGCCGCCGGCGCCAGCCGGCAGGCGAATGCGAAATAGTCCTGCCGGGCACCTTGTGGAAGGTGCCCGACAGGACTTTTGCCGGTTTATCCGGCCTTTAGCCGCCGGTGCCCGGCCGCTGGTTGGCCGGCACCGTTC
>NZ_BAXF01000880.1:0-622 GCF_001310435.1 Arthrobacter sp. JCM 19049
AGCGCGGTGCCGGCGTGCACCACGTGCACCTGCTCCACCGCGTTGGCTTCCTCCAGGCCCTGGATGACGGCGCCCTTGACCGGGGTGTCCGGATAGTTCTCGGCGGCGATCACCACGTCCACGGCGGTGGCGTGGTGCCAGTGCAGCTGTTCGGCGTCATCCAGTTCGCCCTTCGCCGCGGCCAGCAGCAGTGCCCCCAGCGGCTCTTCAGCCGGGCCAGCACGGCCTGGGTTTCCGGGTCGCCGAAGCGGGCGTTGAATTCAATGACCCGCATGCCGCGGCTGGTCAGGGCCAGACCGCAGTACAGCACGCCGGTGAAGGGGGTGCCGCGGCGTTCCATTTCGCGCAGGGTCGGGTAGGCGACGCGCTGCATGACTTCCTCGGTAAATCCCTCCGGCAGCCACGACAACGGCGAATAGGCGCCCATGCCCCCGGTGTTCGGACCTGGTCTCCGTCGAAGATGCGCTTGAAGTCCTGGGCCGGCGAGAGCGGCACCGCATGCTTACCGTCGCAAATCACAAACAGGGAAACTTCGGGGCCGTCCAGGAACTCCTCGATGACCACGCTGCCGCCGGCGGCGAAGCAGGCCTCGGCGTGGGCCAGGGCCTCTTCGCGGTCGGAG
>NZ_BAXF01000881.1:0-618 GCF_001310435.1 Arthrobacter sp. JCM 19049
GTGGATCTGGCGAGCTCGGCCAGCGGGTGCAGGTCCCGGTTCAGGTAGAGCGCGCCGGTGGGCGCCAGCTGCTGGTCCAGGCCCTCGGGCTGCTCCCCGAGCATCCAGGTCACCCGGTTCGCAGCGGCGATCGAGATCGGGCCGTGGCGGTAGTCCATGGCCGGGTAGGCCTCGGTCCAGCCCTGCACGGCTTCACGCATCTTCAGCGCCGCCTCATGGGCCAGCCCGACGCTGTAGCCGCGGCCCAGGAAGGTGAACTGCTCCGCGTCGATCAGTGCCTGCTCGGTTTCCTGCCCCAGCAGCTCGGTGGCCTGGGCGATGGCCGGCTCCAGGTCCATCCCGGTGCTGGAGAGCAGGTAGGCCAGGGCCGTGGTGGCGAAGCGGGTCTGCACCACCGACTGCTCATCGGCGTACGGCAGGGCGATCATCGCATCGACCTTGGAGGCGATCGGCGAGTCGATGTCACCGACCAGGGCGATGGTGCGCAGCCGGCCGCCGAACTGCTCCAGCAGGTCCAGCACCTCGGAGGTGGTGCCGGAGCGGGTGATGGCCACCAGCGCATCGTAGTCGCGCGTGGCCAACGGGGCCTCCGAGGCGGCGAAGGCGTCGGTCACGCCC
>NZ_BAXF01000882.1:0-618 GCF_001310435.1 Arthrobacter sp. JCM 19049
GGTGCGCGAAATGACCGCGTCGGTGCCGCTGCCCGAATGCTGTTCCAGCAGCAGGCGCAGGCGCAGCGCCAGCAGCGTCTCGTCCCGCTTCAGGCCACGGCGCGGGGCGATCGGGGCCGAATGCGGCAAATCCACGTCCACCGGGCTGAGCATCGCGATCTTGCGTTCGGGATCGATGCTCAACCCCAGGAAGATTTCCGAGACGTACCCGATGATCGCGGCGCGCTGATCCAGCAGCAGCTGCCAGCCGGCCGGGTCCACCGCGCCGTCCAGGTAGGGCCCGCGCAGCAGCTTGACCAGCAGCTGGCGCAGCTGCACCGGGAAGGAACCGGTATCGCCGTCGAACAGGGGCTCGGTGATCGTTTCGGGGTTCACGGTGCTGGTGCTCATAGCGGCTCCTTGGTAAAGCTCAGTGCGGGCAGCAGGGCGGTGCGGGTGCTGCCATCGACCTGGAAGTATTCGACCGGGTGCAGTTCGGCGGGGCTCAGCGCCTCACCGTTGGTCCGTCCGATCTCGATCAGCGCCCTGATGGTGTTCAGGTGCCGGTGCTCGGCCGGCAGCCGCGTGTACAGCTGGTGCAGCGCCACCGGGGCGTTGCCGGCGTCCTCCAGCCGGTGC
>NZ_BAXF01000883.1:0-615 GCF_001310435.1 Arthrobacter sp. JCM 19049
CGCCGGCACCGCCAGGAATCCGCCAGCTCTCCGAACGCAGTGACCACTTCGATTTGGCCGCCCGCAACCTGCGGGTGGTGGTGCGCCGCCTGGCGGCCGTGCTGAGCCAAAGCGCGCTGAGCGCGAGGGGGCCGAGCAGATCACCGCGCTGCTGCGCGAACTGTCCGAGGCGGTGGGCACGCTGGCGCATTCGGTGCGGGAACCCACCGTGGCCGGGCAGCACAAGTACGAGCGGCT
This sequence comes from Arthrobacter sp. JCM 19049, assembly GCF_001310435.1. Classification (NCBI taxonomy): domain Bacteria; kingdom Bacillati; phylum Actinomycetota; class Actinomycetes; order Micrococcales; family Micrococcaceae; genus Arthrobacter; species Arthrobacter sp. JCM 19049. Next base: position 238 of record NZ_BAXF01000883.1, read on the forward strand.
GGCCCGCCACCAGCTGCAGGACTGCGCTGCGAAGCTGGACCCGCACCAGATGGGCATCGAGGGGTTGCAGGGCGAGGGCCTGGTGCTGCTGCTGCGCCCGATGGTGGTGGACCTGCTCAAGCCCGGCGCGGACACCGAGGAGGCCACCTCCGCCCTGCCCCCGCTGCACCGCTAGGCGCCCATGCCCGAACTGTCCGGTCCCGTGGGTAGCATGAATCCATGAGCAAGACCGCGCGTACGAAGAATTCCGCCAAGTTCCGCTGCGCCGAATGCGGCTGGACCACCGCCAAATGGGTGGGGCGCTGCGCCGAATGCCAGGCCTGGGGCACCGTGGAGGAAGTCGGGGTCGTTGCCGCGCGCACCACCGCCGCGGCCCGG
>NZ_BAXF01000884.1:0-618 GCF_001310435.1 Arthrobacter sp. JCM 19049
CGGCGAGCGCCGCCGAATCCGCCCGGGCCAGCGGCGGGTCAGTGAGCATGGCGTTCACGGCACGGCGGGCGAAAACCAGGCTTCGAGCAGGGAGTTGCTCGCCAGCCGATTGGCCCCATGCACAGCGGTGTTCGCGCACTCGCCGGCCGCATAGAGCCCGGGCACGGTGGTGCGTCCGTCCAGGTCGGTGAAGATCCCTCCCATGAGATAGTGCTGGGCCGGACGCACCGGGATCAGGTCGTGTGCCAGGTTCAGCCACAGGCCTGTAGGCGTCGGGTAATGGAGGGGAACCGACGGGAAAGGAAACCTCGGCCCTGGTTCTGCTCCACTGCCCGGGCATCCAGGTAGACCGGGTGCCCGGCCATGTTCTGCGCGTGGATAGCCCGGGCAATCACATCGCGTGGCGCCAGTTCGGCCCGTGGATCAATCCCGGGCATGAAGCGCTCGCCGGTGCCGGTGACCAGCACGGCGCCTTCCCCGCGGACCGCCTCGCTGATCATCCCCGCGCCCGGGTGGGCTTCGGTGTCCACCATGGTGGGGTGGAACTGCACGAATTCCATGTCGCTGATTATTGCCCCGGCCCGGGCGGCGAGCGCGATGCCGTCCCCGGTCGCGCCC
>NZ_BAXF01000885.1:0-613 GCF_001310435.1 Arthrobacter sp. JCM 19049
GCGCGGGCGGTGACCAGCCCGGCGGCCACGATCAGCGGCTGGGCCACCGCGGTGTCCTTGATGGTCTCCTCATCGGATTCGGTGCCGTGGGCGATCAGGTCGCGGTCGGTGATCACCGACAGGTCCTGCAGATGATCGCGCACACCGGCCACATGCAGCCAGTCGTTCAAGAATCCTGGGGTCTGGGAGCTGTCCCGGGCATACAATTGCTAGCACTCTTACAGCTTTCCAAATTGGGGGCGGGTTGCGCTCATCATTTCGGCACCAAGCTGGCCGAACCTCTTTGTAGGAAGTCTACAAAACCAGTGGGGCCGCTGTCGAAGGAAACCCGCCAATTTCGGCAGATGACACCCCCGGCATGTGTGCGCACCCTCCAAAGCTGCCCCATCCGGCCGTGACGCTGGACGGCCTCCCGTGCTTCGGGTCAGCGGCGGCGGTTTAGCGTCGGGCGTCACGCAGCCGCCCGACCATCAGCGCCGTCTGCAGCACGAACGCGTCGCGGGGGACCAGCGGGTCCCACCCGGTCACCTCGCTCACGCGCTTGAGCCGGTAGCGCACCGTGTTGGCGTGCACGAACAGTTCCCGTGCCGTGCCTCCAGCGAATGCCCCAGCG
>NZ_BAXF01000886.1:0-613 GCF_001310435.1 Arthrobacter sp. JCM 19049
GTGGTCTCCAACCCGCGCCAGGACGTGCTGGACATTGCGGCGATCGCGGACATCGCCCACGCGGCCGGCGTGCCGCTGCTGGTGGACAACACCCTGTCCACCCCCTACCTGATCCGCCCGATCGAGTCCGGCGCGGACATCGTCATCCACTCGGCCACGAAGTACCTGGGCGGGCACGGCACCGCGATCGCCGGGGTGATCGTGGATTCGGGCAACTTCGACTTCGGGGCCGACCCGCAGAAGTTCCCGGGCTTCAACACCCCGGATGAGTCCTACAACAACCTGGTCTTCGCCCGCGACCTGGGCGTGGACGGCGCACTGGGGGCGAACCTGGCCTACATCCTCAAGGCGCGGGTGCAGCTGCTGCGCGACCTGGGTTCGGCCGTGTCCCCCTTCAACGCGTTCTTGATCGCCCAGGGCCTGGAAACCCTGTCCCTGCGCATGGAGCGCCACGTGGCCAACGCCGTCCAGGTGGCCCGCTGGCTGGAGGCGCACCCGCAGGTGCAGCAGGTCTCCTACGCCGGGCTGCCCTCCTCCCCGTGGTACGAACGCGGACGCAAGTACGGGCCGAACGGGGTGGGCGCGATCGTCTCCTTCGACGTGGCCGGCGGGG
>NZ_BAXF01000887.1:0-613 GCF_001310435.1 Arthrobacter sp. JCM 19049
CCCGCTCCCTGGCCCTGCTGCAGCGTGCCGCCTCACCGCTGGATGCCCAGCTGCTCTCCCCCATGCCCGGGGCGGTGTGCGTGCTCAACGTGCAGGACGGCCAGCAGGTGCAGGCCGGCGACGTGCTGTTGGCGGTGGAGGCCATGAAGATGGAACACGAGATCACCGCCCCGGCGGACGGAACCGTGAAGCTGCTGGTGGGCCTGGGTGACCAGCTCACGGCCCGGCAGCCGGTGGCGCAGATGCACTACGCCGAGGCGGCCGAGGAAGGATGAGCAGCATGGGCCCGGCATGGCTTTCTGTCCCGCAGACCGTCCCGAACGCTACGGCAAGGCGGCCGAACGCGCCGACGTGGTGATCCTGGACCTGGAGGACGCGGTCGCGCAGGACGCAAAACACCAGGCCCGGCAGTGGGTGGGCGAATCCGCACTGGATCCGGCGCGCACCCTGGTGCGGGTCAATGCCGCCGATTCCCCGCACTTCGCCGAGGACCTGGCCATGGTGCGCACCAGCGGCTACACCAAGGTGATGCTGCCCAAGGCCGAGGACCCGCGGGTGCTCGCCGAGCTGGAGGGGCTAAGGGTGTACGCGCTGATTGAGACCGCGCGCGGGG
>NZ_BAXF01000888.1:0-613 GCF_001310435.1 Arthrobacter sp. JCM 19049
CCCGCACCCACGGTGGGGCGGTCTCCAGCACCGTGGCCTACGACCTGCCCGCGCGCTACCAGAACGATTCGCGCGACGATGAGAAGGCGCAGATCGCCCGGGCGGCGGCGGCGATGGTGCGCCCGGACATGGTGGTTGGGCTTTCGGGCGGGACCACCACCAAGCGATCGCCCACGAGCTGGGGATGCGCCAGGACCTGATCGGGGAGCCGGGGCGCATCACCCTGACGGTGGTGACCAACGCCGTGAACATTGCCGGGCTGCTGGCGGTGCGCCCGCACATCCGGGTGATGGTCACCGGCGGGGTGCTCAATGCCCGCTCCTATGAACTGGTCGGGCCGATGGCGCAGGCGGCGCTGGGCAAGATCACCATGGATTTGTGCTTCGTCGGGGTCAACGGGCTGGACCCGCGGCTGGGGCCGATGGTCTCGGATGAGATGGAGGCGGCGGTCAACGAGCTGATGGTCGCCCAGTCCCGGGACAGCTACCTGGTGCTGGACTCCTCCAAGGTGGGCACCCGCTCCTTTGTCATCCTGGACACCGCGAACCTCACCGGCATGATCACCGATCGGCAGCTGGATGCCGGCCAGCTTGCGGCCCTGGATGCGGCCGGG
>NZ_BAXF01000889.1:0-610 GCF_001310435.1 Arthrobacter sp. JCM 19049
GGGAGCAGCCCACTCGGCCACCCACCTGGTGCACGCCGCGCTGCGCCAGCTGCTGGGCCAGGAGGCCACCCAGGCCGGGTCATTCAACAAGGCCGGCTACCTGCGCTTTGACTTCTCCTGGGCCGAGCAGCTTTCGGCCGAGGCCCGCCTGGAGATCGAGGAAGTGGTGAACCTGGCGATCCTGGCCAACCACAACGTGATCACCAACGAGATGGCCCTGTCCGAGGCCAAGGCCCGCGGCGCGATCGGGCTGTTCGGGGAGAAGTACGGCAACCAGGTGCGCGTGGTGGAGATGAACGGGGACTGGTCGCGCGAACTGTGCGGCGGCACCCACGTGGGCTCCACTGCTACCATCGGGCAGCTGACCCTGCTTTCGGAGGCCTCGGTCGGTTCGGGCAACCGCCGCGTCGAGGCGCTGGTGGGCATGGAGGCGTTCAAGCACGGGGCCGCCGAGCGCGCCCTGGTCAACGAGCTGTCCACGATGTTCAAGGTGCCCTCCGGGCAGGTCACCGAGCGCGTGAACGAGACCGTGGCGAAGCTGAAGGCCGCCGAGAAGCAGATCTCCGAGCTGAAGGCCGCCGCGCTGCTGGCCCAGGCGCAGGGGCTGCTG
>NZ_BAXF01000890.1:0-601 GCF_001310435.1 Arthrobacter sp. JCM 19049
CCGGCAGCGGCACCACGGTGCGCCGTGGACACAGCTCGTGAAGCAGCAGCGGGCGCAGCCCCGGCACCAGATCCACATGGCAGGTGCCGGCGATCCGCTGGGCGATCGGGCGCGGCAGCCTGCTGCGGGTGGGGCCGTAGGACATCAGGCCATCGGAATGCACGGTGATGGGTGCGTCGTGGAAGATCCGGGCCAGCGCCTGGGACGGATTGACCTGGATCGACTCGAGCACCAGGTGCACCGGTTCGCGGCCCAGGCCCCAGGCGGTGCGCAGCAGGCGCTCGAAGGTCACCAGTTCCTCGGTGCGCGGTTGAAGGCCCCGACCCGGCGCGGGGCGATCAGCGCCCCGAAGTCCACGACGGCATCGAAACGCTCGGCCAGGCCGGGAAGCCGGGCACCTCATCGAGCGGCACCGTCAGCTCCGGGGCCATTGAGCCGTTGGCCAGCACCAGGATGCGGCGCTCGGCCGGCGGCAGCAGTCCGGCGTCAAGCATCGCCGCCAGGCACATGACCTGGAAGCTGGTGGGAGGCGGCAAGCAGCTGGATCATGCTCCCACCCCCGCCGGGGCCGGGGTGTACACGGTGCGTAGCAGCTTGCGCC
>NZ_BAXF01000891.1:0-606 GCF_001310435.1 Arthrobacter sp. JCM 19049
TCCCGGGCTCCACCACCTGCCGGGCGATCGCGTCGCATCGATCACCACCGCGCCCAGCTTCAGCAGCTGCGCGGCCACCGCCGATTTGCCCGAGGCGATGCCCCCGGTCAGTCCCACATGAATCATGACACCCGCTAAGTAAGAATGGCCTCAGGTCTAGAACTCCACCCTATAAACTAAGTCAGATGAACAGCAACGTTTCGGTGGCGAGTCGGTACACCATCCTGGCCGCGGACCTGTCGCACGAAGTGGAGATCAAGCGTTCGCGCTTCATCACCTACCTGTACCGGGTGTCCTCCGAACCGACGCCCGCGGGCACATTGCCGCGCTGCGCAAGCAGCATTTCGACGCCCGCCACCACTGCAGCGCGTTCGTGCTCGGCGCGGACCGGATGACCCAGCGCTCCTCCGACGACGGGGAGCCGGCCGGCACCGCCGGGATCCCGATGCTGGAGGCGCTGACTAAACGCGAAACCACCCACGGCACCGATTTGAGCGACGTGCTGGCCGTGTGCGTGCGCTACTTCGGCGGGATCAAGCTTGGCGCTGGCGGCTGGTGCGCGCCTACTCCGACTCCGTCTCCCAGGCGCTGGACGCGGCCACCCTG
>NZ_BAXF01000892.1:0-604 GCF_001310435.1 Arthrobacter sp. JCM 19049
CCCGTCGGAACGCCGCACCGCCACCACCGCGCTGCCGGTGGTCAAACCCGAACTGCGCACCGTCGAGCCGCACAACAAGGACGAGCCGGGCATCCCGATGGTGGCCCGCGACGATCCGCGCCCCTGACATCCGTCCGTGCCCGCACGATGGCGGCGACCGACCCCAGATCTCACTAATCCCCGTCCGGTGTCCAGTGGGCTTGGGCCCACGCCGCGGCGGGGGATAGTGGGAGCCAGGTGCAGGACCGGCCACCTCCCACCGGTGAACGCCGACAGCGGACCAGGGGTCACACGGCCAGCAGGCTGACCCCACCCCGCGGGCCACCACCGGGGTCTGCGCGCCGGGTTCGAACACGATGTTCGAACAAGAGGATTCGAATATGTGTACGATGGTGACGGTAATCTAACGCAAGAACATGAACGCATCAGCTCAATCGATCGGGAGTGCGCGATGATTCAGGAAATTTCGATCTCCAACCTCGGTGTCATCACCCAGGCCACCCTGCCGCTGGTCCGGGCCTGACCGTGGTCACCGGCGAGACCGGTGCGGGCAAGACCATGGTGATCACCGCGCTCTCCCTGCTGCTGGGCCGCCGTGCCGACG
>NZ_BAXF01000893.1:0-604 GCF_001310435.1 Arthrobacter sp. JCM 19049
CCGGCGCAGCGCACTTTATGTCTGCGCACCGGTACCGGCCTGCCAGGTATCGGGTGCCAGGGCGCTGTGGACCCGCGGTGCGGCAGCAGGGCGGCGCCCAGCGCTTCTGAGAAGAAGAGCTTCATAGCGTGTTCCACACTCTGGATCACGCCAACATCTCTGCGCATCAAAGAGGTCGACGCGCTACACCGGGGGTGAAGTTGGCAACAAAGCGGGCTTGACTGGTCACCGGCAGTGCCGCGGGGCTGTCACACTGGAAGGATGACTTGCCAAACTCTTCCCGCCGCCACCGAACTGGAGATCACCGAGGCCACCGCCGAGGATTACCAGCGCATCGGTGATATCACCGTTGACGCGTACCTGGACGCCGGGCACTTCGATGACCCGAACCACGAGTACCTGCAGTTCGTGCGCCAGGTTGCCAAGCGCCACGAGCACTGCACCATCCTGGTCGCCAAGCGCGACGGGCACGTCATCGCCAGCATGTCGCTGATGCAGCACGGCAACGAATACGCCGACATCGCCCTGCCGGGGGAGCTGGAGATCCGCATGCTCAGCGTGGACCCCACCGTGCAGCGCAGCGGCGCCGGCAAGGCGATGGTCG
>NZ_BAXF01000894.1:0-601 GCF_001310435.1 Arthrobacter sp. JCM 19049
CCGCTTCATCGGCCGACGCCGCGGGTTCTAAAACCGCCGGCCCGGTAACCAGGGGTGCTAAAACCACCGGCTCCGGCCACAGGTTCTGCACCCCACGCACGTCCGGTTCGATGCCGGCGCAGGTTCAGCGCACCTGGTGGCCCAGCAGCTGCGGCGCACCTGCCAGGTAGGCCTGCAGCACCTGCAGCACCCCGTACTCGCTGTTCGGCGGGGCGGTGAACCGCGCCTCCTGCCGGATGGTGGGGTGTGCGTTGTGCATCGCGAAGGAATACGTCGCGGCCTGCAGCATCTGCAGGTCGTTGAGGTAGTCCCCGAACACCGCCGTCTGCTGCGGCCCGATGCCCAGGGATTCCTGCAGCCGGCGCACCGCGATGCCCTTGTGCACGCCCAGGTTCATCACATCCACCCAGTCCGGCCCGGAAATCACCACCTGCAGCTCCTGACTGAGCGGTTCCAACACCTTGGCCACGGCCGCGGAATTCGCGGGGCTGTGGATGGCCAGCTTGATGGTCTCGTCGCGGACCTGCAGGAGATCGGGCACCGACTCGGTGCGCGCATAATAGGGGGCGACCGCCCGGGCCACCCGTTCGGTGGGCTGCTG
>NZ_BAXF01000895.1:0-599 GCF_001310435.1 Arthrobacter sp. JCM 19049
GGCATTGGTGCGCGGGTTGTTGGCCTGGGCGATCGCCGATTCAACCGTTCGGCCTCCAGGATGGAGACGCGCAGCAGGTATTCGCGCACCAGCGGGTTGTTCGTGGGCAGCCGGAACAGGCCGCGGCGCAGGGCAGCGGGGGAGCTGTTCTGCGGGTTTGCGGCGGCGCGGCCGATCAGCGTGCGCACCAGCTGGTCGGTTTCCCGTGGGGTGTGCCCCCGGCGCAGGACCTCGGCGGCGTGTTCCTCGATGCTGCGCCCGTCCTCGTGGGTCAGCGTCGGGGCGCTGCTGGCGCCCTCGAAACTGGTGTCCTTCGGTTCGTGGCGGGAGAGCTTGCCGCTGGTTTCCCGCACCTGCTGCGGGTCCTGGCCGGGGTCGTTGAACAGCTGGCCCAGGTGGCTGAAGCGCGGGGGCAGCTGGTTGCCCGACGGGTCGCGGCGGGCGATGAGGTCGGCGGCGTCCAGCACCATCTTGTTGGCCTGGGAGTAGGGGATGCGCAGCCAGGCGGCCAGCAGTTCGGCGGTGTTCTTGAACGATGCCCGGCCTTGCACTGGCGGGCCGGGCGGGTCGTGTCCGCGGGGGTGGTGCGCAGCTGTTCG
>NZ_BAXF01000896.1:0-597 GCF_001310435.1 Arthrobacter sp. JCM 19049
CCAGCCCAGCTCCTGGGCGCCGCGCTGCGCGATCGCGCGCAGCTGCTCCTGGGTGTGCGGGGTTCCAGGGGTGCGGCTCATGACAGTTCCCCGTCCTCGGCGCGGTGGGCCCAGGTGGCGAAGGACTCCCCGTCCGCGGAGTGCCGGGAGTAGCTGCCCAGCACGCGGGTGACGTACTCGGTCAGTTCATCGGCGGCGATCTTCAGCCGCGCACGGTGCGCCCCAGCCCGGCCTCCCCGTTCTCCACCCCGGCCAGAGTGCCGCCCAGGTGCACCTGGAAGCCGGGGACCTGTTCGCCGTCCTGGTTGGTGATCAGCTGCCCCTTGAGCCCGATGTCCGCGGTCTGCACCCGGGCGCAGGAGTTCGGGCAGCCGTTCACGTGCAGGGACAGGGCCTTGGGCAGCCGGCCCTGGTGGTCGCTGAGCCGGGCTTCGATCTGCCGGACCGCGTCGATGGTGGTGTCCTTGGTGTCCACGATCGCCAGCTTGCAGTACTCGATGCCGGTGCAGGCGATCGCCGAACGCTTGACCAGGCCCGGGAACGCGTCCAGGCCCAGCGCGGCCGCGGCATCGGTGAAGCGCCGCACGTGCTCGCCGG
>NZ_BAXF01000897.1:0-591 GCF_001310435.1 Arthrobacter sp. JCM 19049
CCGACCGTGTTCCTGGAACAGGCCGTGCTGCGCCCGCGGCACATCGAGGTGCAGATCCTGGCCGATGAGCACGGCAACGTCGTGCACCTGCACGAGCGCGACTGCTCGCTGCAGCGCCGCCACCAGAAGGTCGTGGAGATCGCCCCGGCCCCGAACCTGGACGATTCGATCCGCCAGGCGCTGTACCGCGACGCGGTCAAGTTCGCCACCGCCCTGGGCTACCAGAACGCCGGCACCGTCGAATTCCTGGTCGACACCGTGGGCGAGCGCGCCGGGCAGCACGTGTTCATCGAGATGAACCCGCGCATCCAGGTCGAGCACACGGTCACCGAGGAGGTCACCGACATCGACCTGGTGCAGGCGCAGATGCGCATCGCCGCCGGGGCCACCCTGGAGGAGCTGGGCATCCGCCAGGAGGAGATCAAGGTCCGCGGCTGGGCGCTGCAGTCGCGCATCACCACCGAGGACCCGGCCAACGGTTTCCGTCCGGATGTGGGCACCATCACCGTGTACCGTTCGGCCGGTGGCTCCGGGGTGCGCCTGGATGGCGGCACCGTCTACACCGGCGCGGAATTCGCACTCGACTCATGC
>NZ_BAXF01000898.1:0-591 GCF_001310435.1 Arthrobacter sp. JCM 19049
CGCGCTGGCCGCGGCTGCTCCTGGCGCAGGGCCTTGCGTTCAGCCGCGGAAGTGTGGAAGAGTCGATAGAAGTCATCGTTTCCATTGTTTCATGTCTTGCCTGGCAATGGGCGGTGAGTTGCCGCACGCCGATGGCGGGCGCTCAGCGCCCGGGTGTCCCGGTGCCCTGCGCCCAGCGCATGGTGAAGGTGCGGGCCACCGCGGTGCGGATGCGGTCGTTGGCGGCCAGCGCCGTAAAGAGCCGGTCCCGGACCGGGACCAGGGCGGTGGGCAGCGGACGGCCAAGCAGCATGTTCAGGTGGGCCTGGTATCCGGCCCGACGGGCGGCGCGCAGCCTCATGCTGCTGAAGTGGTTTAGCTGCTGCGTCGTGGCGCCGGTGGTCAGCAGCCGGGCCAGCTGCTGCGCGTCCCCCAGCCCAGGGTCATGCCCTGCCCGCCGATCGGGCTGACTTCATGGGCGGCGTCCCCGATCAGCACGGTGCGGCCGTGCACCATGCCGGGAACCCGCCGGTTGGCGGTGCAAAAGGTGCTGCGCATGGTGCAGGTGTGTTCCTCCAGCCGCCGGCCGGTGCGTTCGTGGACAATCCGGGG
>NZ_BAXF01000899.1:0-590 GCF_001310435.1 Arthrobacter sp. JCM 19049
GTGCTGCGGCACGCTCAGCCCGGCGAACAGGTCCCGCACGCACTGCTGCCAGGTGGGGTCGTGCTCGGCGTCGTAGACGTAGCGCAGGCCCAGCACCCCGTGCTGGCTGGTGCCCAGCAGGTGGTCCTGCCCGCCCTCCAGCGGTTCGCCGCGGTAGCTCAGCGGCAGGTGGTAGACGGTTCCGTCCTGCCGGTCCAGGGCGATGATGAATTCCATGCCGACCTGCCCGGCGGGGTCCTCCAGGCGGAACCCGCCCACGGTGTCCAGCTGCGGGCGCGCGGTCCCGCTAAAGAAGTCCTGCTGCGGCAGCCAGGAGGTCAGCAGCTCGGTCTTGGTCGGATCCATGGTGGTGGCGTAAATGATTCCCATGGCCACAGTGTTCCAAGAAACACCGGTGGGGGCAATGCCGCGGCCGCGGCCTAGAGCCCGTAGGTGTAGACCACCAGGCGAATGTCGGTGTCCGGGACGAACCAGTCGCGTTCCTCGCGGTGGGTGAAGCCCAGCTTCTCGTAGAGCCCGCGCGCGGCGACCAGTGACCGCCGGTGGTCAGTGAGACGGTGTGCACCCGGTCCAGGCTGCGGGCGTGGGCC
>NZ_BAXF01000900.1:0-590 GCF_001310435.1 Arthrobacter sp. JCM 19049
GCCGGAGCCGACCGGCATGGACCTGGCCCAGCGCAAGGCCGAGGCGCTGATCGAGGCGCTGCCCTGGATTCAGCGCTTCGCCGGGACCACCATGGTCATCAAGTACGGCGGCAACGCCATGGTCAACGATGGCCTGCGCCGCGCGTTTGCCCAGGACATCGTGTTCCTGCGCCACGCCGGGATCAACCCGGTGGTGGTGCACGGGGGCGGCCCGCAGATCAACGCGATGCTGGACAAGCTGGGCATCGAATCCGAATTCCGCGGCGGGCTGCGGGTGACCACCCCCGAGGCCATGGACGTGGTGCGCATGGTGCTCACCGGCCAGGTGCAGCGCGACCTGATCGGGCTGATCAACTCCCACGGGCCCTACGCGGTGGGCCTGTCCGGGGAGGACGGGGCCACCCTGCAGGCGGTGCGCACCGGCACCACCGTGGACGGCGTCGAGGTGGACCTGGGCCTGGTCGGTGAGGTCACCGCGGTGCGCACCGACCAGATCGACAACCTGCTGGCCGCGCAGATGATCCCGGTGCTCTCCACCGTCGCCCCGGAAGTGGGGGCCGACGGGGAGCCGACCGGGGCGGTGCTGAACG
>NZ_BAXF01000901.1:0-587 GCF_001310435.1 Arthrobacter sp. JCM 19049
CGGAACCCTGCCGGCCGGGCCGGCCGTGATGACCCGAGCGGTGCGCCGGGCCCACACCCTGGCCACCGCCGGGGATACGGTGCTGATGGCCCCGGCCGCGGCCTCCATCGACCAATTCACTTCCTACGCGCAGCGTGGCAACGCGTTCATCAGCGCGGTCAGTGATCTGATGGAACACGACCCGCTCACCACCGATCCGGCAGCCCCGGACCCGGCAGATGAGAGCGGAGAAGGCAACTAACCAGGCAACAGGCAACGGGGGAGGACACCGGTGAACAAGCGCACCTCAACACCGCGTAACGGCACCACGCCCAGGCCCCCGTGGCCGCAACGGGTGCTGGGGCGCATCGAGTCCGGCAGCCGCACCAGCGCATCGATCGACTACACCTGGTGATGGTCTCCACGATCGCGCTGGCCGTCTTCGGGGTGCTGATGGTGCAGTCCTCCGCCTCGGTGGAGGCCATCGCCCGCGGGCAGGACGGGTTCACCGTCGCCTGAACCAGGCAGTCTTCGCCGGGGTGGGCATCGCCGCGATGCTCGCCATGCAGTTCTTCAAGCCCGCCACGCTGCGCAAGGCCGCCGTGCCG
>NZ_BAXF01000902.1:0-588 GCF_001310435.1 Arthrobacter sp. JCM 19049
CCAGGCTCGTCACCTCGGTGCCGCCAAAGCGGATGGACCTCGACGCGGGTGCGGCCGGCAGCAGCCCGATCAGCGCCTTGGTCAGGGTCGACTTGCCGGACCCGGATTCCCCGACAACGGCGAGGATCTGCCCGAGGGGATGTGCAGGTCCAGCCCGTTGGCGGCCACCGTCCCGCCGGGGTAGCGTACCGTGAGGTCCTCGATGCGCACCACCGGTGCGGCGGGGGTGTTCTTGGTGTTCATTTCCATGTCCACTGTCCTTGTCCTAGAAGCGGAAGGCGCGGTTGATGCTGCGCCCCAGGCGGCGGTGAGCATGACGGCCGTGACGATCACCAGGCCCGGCAGGGTGGTCAGCCACCAGGCCACCGACAGGTACTGGCGTCCCTCGGAAATCAGCAGCCCCATTCGGGGGTGGGCGGCGGGGCGCCGAAGCCCAGGAAACCCAGTCCCGAGATGGCCAGGATCGCCGCCCCCAAATCCACGGCGAGCAGGGCCAGCACCGGTCCGATCACGTGCGGCAGGATGTGCCGGCGCAGCACGGTGAAGTAGCCGCCGCCGCTCATCAGTGCCGCCTGCACGAAGTCGTGG
>NZ_BAXF01000903.1:0-586 GCF_001310435.1 Arthrobacter sp. JCM 19049
TGGCGGGTGCAGACCCGCGCCGGCCGCCCGGCCCCGAAGTGGCTGGCGGTGACCGGCACCAACGGCAAGACCACCACCGTGGGCATGACCGAATCGATCCTGCTGGCCGCCGGCAAGAAGGCGATTGCGGTGGGCAACGTGGGCACCCCGATCCTGGATGCCGTGCGCGACCCGCAGGGCTTTGAGGTCCTGGTGGTGGAGCTGTCCAGCTTCCAGCTGCACTTCACCCATTCGATCTCCCCGCTGGCCTCCGTGGTGCTGAACCTGGCCGAGGACCATGTGGACTGGCACGGCAGCTTTGAGGCGTACAAGGCCGACAAGGCCAAGATTTACGCGCGCACCCAGATCGCCGCGATCTTCAACGTGGAGCAGGAAGAAACGATCACCATGGTGGAAAACGCCGAGGTGATCGAGGGCTGCCGCGCCATCGGCTTCACCACCAACACCCCGGCGGTGTCCATGGTGGGCATCGTCGAGGGGCTGCTGGTGGACCGCGCCTTCATCGAGGAACGGCACAGCTCCGCGGTGGAACTGGTCGCCCTGGAGCAGATCGGGGAAATTGTTCCCCGGCACACCGCCGCGAACG
>NZ_BAXF01000904.1:0-584 GCF_001310435.1 Arthrobacter sp. JCM 19049
TTGGAAACCGGTCGGGCCCGGCTGCGCAAGTACGTGGTGACCGAGAACGTGACCACCACCGTGCCGGTCAGCCATGAAGAGGTGCGCGTGGAGCGCGAACCGATCACCGACGCCGATGCCGCCGGCACCGTGCGCGGCGGCGAGCTGGGCGAGGAGGAGCAGGAAGTGACCCTGCACGCCGAACGCCCGGTCGTGGACAAGGAAGCGGTCCCGGTGGAGAAGGTCCGCCTAGACACCGAGACCGTCACCGACGAGGAAAAGGTCACCGAGCAGGTCCGCAAGGAGCGGATCGAGGCCGAGGGCGATGGGACATCATCGACCCGGAAACCGGTGAACGCACCCGTCGCACGGACCGCTAGGCAGTGCCGCCCGCGCCGCGGGCGGCACCATGGTCCGAATCCGAGAAGGAGGGGAACATGAGTACCAGTGCAGATAAGTCACCGCACGACGACCGTGACTCGGGGCTGACCCGCGGAGAGCGGCTGAATAACGAACGCGACCTGAACCGGGAGGCCGAGCTGAACCGCGAAGGTGAGCTGCGCCGGGACCGGAACCAGGGCCGGGACGCCGTCCCGGACGGGGAG
>NZ_BAXF01000905.1:0-583 GCF_001310435.1 Arthrobacter sp. JCM 19049
CCAGCAGGCTTTCGGCGCGCAGCACCCGGTGCTTGCCGATGGGCAGCACCAGCGGGGTGCCGGCCACCGGGTCGGGGATGACCCGCGAGGGCATCCCGAACACCTCCTTGACGGTTTTCTCGGTGACCACCACGCTGGGGTGCCCGGAGGCGAAGATCTTCCCGTCCTTCAGCGCCACCAGGTGGTCGGCGTAGCGGGCGGCCAGGTTCAGATCGTGCAGCACGATCACCACGGTGATCCCGCGGGTGCGGTTCAGCTCGGCGATCACGTCCAGCACCTCGAGCTGATGGGCGATGTCCAAGTAGGTGGTCGGCTCATCCAGCAGCAGCAGACCGGTTTCCTGGGCCAGCGCCATCGCGATCCACACGCGCTGGCGCTGCCCGCCGGAGAGCTCATCGACCGGGCGTTCGGACAGCTCCGAGGTGCGGGTCAGCTCCATGGCCCGGGCCACGGCAGCCTCGTCCTCCGCGGAGAAGCGCTTGAACCAGCCTGGTGCGGGTATCGGCCGCGGCTGATCAGCTCGCGCACGGTGATCCCGTCCGGGGCGTTGGGGGTCTGCGGCAGCAGCCCCAGCTTCTTGGCC
>NZ_BAXF01000906.1:0-583 GCF_001310435.1 Arthrobacter sp. JCM 19049
CGCCTTTGGCGGCACCCACGCCACCATCCACCACTCCATCCCGGTGGTCGCGAACATCGGCTACCTGCTGGGGGAGCGGATCTTCCACCCCGGCGACAGCCTGCAGGTGCCGGTGGGGCTGCACCCCGACGTGCTGCTGGTGCCGGCCATGGCGCCCTGGTCGCGGGTGGGGCAGACCATCGACTTCGCCACCGAGGTCGACGCGCCGCTGTGGCTGCCGATCCACGACGGGCTGCTGAACGAAAACGGCCTGGGGCTGTTCGACCGGCTGCTGGGCAACGCCGCCACGGCCCAGGGGCGCAATTACCAGCGCTGGGAGCAGGGCACCAGCTACGACATCAACGACCTGATCTCCCGGGAGCCAAACGCATGAGCGCCTTGATCCGGGCCAGCGACCTGGCCGCGAAACTCCAAGACCCCAACCTGGTGCTGCTCGACGTGCGCTGGAAGCTGGGCGCCACCGACAACCGCGAGCAGTACCAGGCCGGGCACATCCCGGCCGCCCGTTTCGTGGATCTGGAAACCGAGCTGTCCGGCCCGGTCGGGGAGCACACCGGACGCCACCCGCTGCCCACCGCCGTGG
>NZ_BAXF01000907.1:0-582 GCF_001310435.1 Arthrobacter sp. JCM 19049
GCCAGCCACCCGGTCGCCCAATAGCAGCCGGCCACCCCGGCCACCGCCAGCAGGCGCAGCAGCCCCACCCCGATTTCCGGGATTCCGCCGGAGATGACGTAGATCAGCCGGGCCACCACCAGGAACAGCACCCCGTAGGGTGAGGGCGACTGGGCCACAGGCCGTCCGAGCCGCCGTCAAACCAGCCCGGCAGCGCCGAGATCCCCTCGGAGTACGGGGACTTGCCCGCCTGCAGCATCCGGCCCTGGGCCAGGTAGGAGTACACATCCCGGGAGAGGATCGGGAAGCTGGCCAGCAGCGGGGAACCCCAGCTGGCCACCAGCCCGGCCAGGGTTCGCCCGGGCAGCTGCCCCTGGTTTTCCACCCTGGGACGCAGCAGCAGCCAGCAGCGGGTGAGCCACACCAGCCCCACCGCCATGATGAGCATGCAGGCCAGCACCCCGATCAGCTCGGTGCGGAACTGGATGAAGAAGCCGGTGCGGGCCAACGGCGAATGCTGGTTGCGCGGGAACCAGCCAATCCCCCAGCTGGCCACGGTGATCAGCACCGAGGCGCCCACCCGTGCCAGCGCAGCGCGCGCAG
>NZ_BAXF01000908.1:0-579 GCF_001310435.1 Arthrobacter sp. JCM 19049
CCCAGCTGGATGTTCAGCGCCGAATGCGGACCGGGCTCACCGCAGCGCACGCAGTCGGTGAAGGAGGGGGCCCAGCCTGCCACGGACAGGGCGCGCAGGAGGTAGGAGTCCAGAATCGGTCCGGGGTCCACGCTGCCGCGGGCCAGCAGCGCGATCGCCCCGTGCAGCAGCCGGTATTGGCGCATCGTGGAGTCGGCGTCCGCCTCCAGCAGCCGTTCGGCGGTTTCCACCATCGCGGTGGCCACCGTGTAGGCGGAGTAGTCGCCCACCAGCTTTTGCCCGTAGGGGTGGCGCAGCTGGGCCTGGGAGATGATGTCCAGGCTGCGGCCCATCACCACCTGGGCGTCGACCTCCATGAACGGTTCCAGGGTGCTCCCATCCGCGAGGAGGTGCGCCGCACCCCTTGGCCACGGCCCGGACCAGCCGTTGGGGGTGATCAGGGTGATGATGCGGTCGGACTCGCCAAGCTTGTGGGTACGCAGAACAATGCCGCGGGTGCGGTAACTGCGTGATGCGAATCCAGATCTTGCCACACCCCCCAATTATCGCACTTTTGCACCGCTCCCGCGCACCACGCTC
>NZ_BAXF01000909.1:0-574 GCF_001310435.1 Arthrobacter sp. JCM 19049
CACCGGGGACAGGGTGTCCGGGCTGATGAAGCCGGCCCAGAACAGCTGCCAGCACGCGTCACCGACCTGGGACAGGGACGGGGGCGCGCTATCCTCCTCGGTCATCCAGCGGCCAGCTCCTCCACAAAGTAGGCGCCGGTGCTCTCGAACCGCTCCAGCAGGCGCAGCGCGAACGCGTCCAGTTCGCTGCGGTCCCCGGGCGGCAGGGTCAAGCTGGCGTGTTCGGCCGTGTGCAGCGCCAGCCAACCGTCCTTGCCGCCGGCGGCCCCCGCCCCGGCAATCAGCACATCCCCGGAACTGGTCAGCTCATCCAGCGCGGCGCCGGTGTAGTTTTTCACCCGTGCCGGCAGCACCAGGGATTCCAGGGCGCTGGCCGGCACCTGGCGCCGGTGAGCTGGCCGATAGCCTCATAGAGCCCGTCGGCCCCCTCCAGCTGGGAGCACCTGCTGCCAGACCGGCAGGAAGCGGGCGAAGGTGGGCTGGTCCACCGGCTCAACCTCGGCGCGCAGCGCAGCCAGCGAACGGGTCCGGATGGTGCGCAGCACCTGGATGTCGCAGTACTCATCGCCGCTGA
>NZ_BAXF01000910.1:0-575 GCF_001310435.1 Arthrobacter sp. JCM 19049
GTCCTCAATGCTGTTGGGCTTCACGGTGACCAGCAGCACACCGGAGGCGGCATTGGCCTGGGTGGTGTACGAGCCGGCCAGTTCGTCCTTGGTCACGGTGCCGTCACCGGCCACATCCACGCGTCGGTGATCACCCCGCCGTTGCAGCGGATGGCGGCACGGGCGGCGACCTCGCGGTTGAAGCTGTCGTTGGCCAGCAGCACCAGCTCGGGGTTCACCGAGCTGATTGCGGCTTCAAGGGCGGCCACCTCGTGGTCCTGGAAGGAGTCAGCGGCCGGGGCCTGCAGGACGCTGGTGATCCCGTAGCCAGCAAGAACCTCAAGGGCCGGGGCCGAAACCTCACCCACCACCGCCACGGTGGCAGGTGAGAAACGGGTGGCCAGGGTCAGCAGTTCGCGCTGGGCCTTGGTTGGTTCCTGGCCCAGGGCGTCAAAGAATACTAATGCGGAAGTCATGTGGTTCAGTCCTTAGATCAGCTTCTGTTCGGCCAGGTAGTCGACCAGTGCGATTCCTGCCTGGCCGTTGTCCGTGATGACGGTACCGGCCCCGCGCGCCGGGCGGGCGTTGGCCGAGAG
>NZ_BAXF01000911.1:0-575 GCF_001310435.1 Arthrobacter sp. JCM 19049
CGGCCAGCCATGCGGCCAGCTCGGCCACCTCCTCGGGCTCCACCAGGCGCTTGATCGGGCTTTCGGTGAGCATCACCTTGGCGATGACTTCGGATTCGGGGATGGAGTGCGCCGCGGCCTGGTCGGCGACCTGGCGCTCCACCAGGGCGGTGCGCACATAACCGGGGTTGATGCAGTTGCTGGTGACCCCGTGCTGTGCACCTTCCAGAGCGGTGACCTTCGATAGCCCCTCCAGCCCGTGCTTGGCGGCCACGTAGGCGGACTTGTAGGCGCTGCCAATCAGCCCGTGGGCCGAGGAAATGTTGATGATGCGCCCGAAACCTCGCTCATACATGCCCGGCAGCACCGCTCGGATCAGCAGGAACGGGGCCTCGAGCATCAACCGGTGGATCAGCCGCCAGTCCTGCGGATCGAATTCATGGATCGGCGCGACCCGCTGCACCCCGGCATTGTTGACCAGGATGTCCGCCGATAACTCCAGGGTCTCCAGCGCCCGGGTGTCGGACAGATCCACCACCCATGATTCCCCGCCCACCTCGGCCGTGGCCGCGCTGGCCGCGGCCTCGTCCCGGTCG
>NZ_BAXF01000912.1:0-575 GCF_001310435.1 Arthrobacter sp. JCM 19049
CCGACGCCGAGCGCCGCGCGCGCTTTCTCTTCCTGGCCGCCGGGGCGGGCATCACCCCGATTATCTCCATGGTGCGCACCATCCACGCCCTGCCCGGCCAGGCCGACGTCGTGGTGCTGTACCACGGAGCCGAACCCGGCGGGTTCGGATTTGCCAAGGAACTGGAGTACATTGCGGCGGTCGATGAACGCATCACGGTGTACTACTCCCTGGGGGACCGCTCCGTGCCCGGGGACTGGGAATGGATGCTGGGACGACTGACCTGCCACATGATTGAGCAGGTGGCCCCGGACGCGAACGGCCGCCACGTCTATGCGTGCGGCCCAGAGGGGTACCTGAACAACGCGGCCAAATTGCTGCTGGAGGTGGGGGTTGACGACACCTCCATCCACATGGAGTTCTTCTCGGGGGGCCGGCAGACCCGCCTGGAATACCAGCAGGAGTTGGCATATGCCGAGGACCTGGCCGGGGAAATGGCCGAGGCACCCGAATCCCAATTCGAACAGCAGAACCTAGGCCTGTACGACCCGGCGCCAGCCACGCCGCCGGGAAACCCGCCCCGGCGCCCTGCCCAC
>NZ_BAXF01000913.1:0-566 GCF_001310435.1 Arthrobacter sp. JCM 19049
CGCGCCAGCCGATCCGGCTGGCGCTGCCGGTGTCCACGCTGCGCCGGGATGTGAAGAAGAACTCGGATCGGCGGATCCTGCTGAAAATGGTGCTTGATCGCCAAGTTACCGACGTGTACATTGGGGAGCCGAAGTCGCTGTCCGGCAACGCCACCGAATCCACGAAAATGGCCCGTGACTACGCCATCTCGCTGGCCGAGGAGGCCCATGAGGCGGGGATCGAGCTCGGCGTGTGGCTGATCGACGAACGGCTGAGCACGGTCAGCGCGCACCGGGCGCTGCATGAGGCCGGACGCAAGTCCCGCAGCCACCGCGAGGTGGTGGACCAGGCGGCCGCCGTGGAAATACTGCAACAGGTCCTGGACCGCAAGCACAACCAGGTGCCCATCCAGGCCAGCCGGGTCGTCATCCGCTGATGCCCCAGCCCCATCCGACGCAGGAGAGAGCCCAATGCGAGACGAATCTCGACGGGAAGCACAACGCCAGGCACGCCAGGAACTGCACCAGCGGTTCCTGGACGGCGCCCACGGCGGGCTGCCGACCCCGGGGCAGCCGGAAATCATCGG
>NZ_BAXF01000914.1:0-571 GCF_001310435.1 Arthrobacter sp. JCM 19049
CACGATCCACAAGAGGCGCGGCACCGCCATCACGCAGGCGGTGGCGAAGGCCGCGGCGATCACCGAATGGTTTGAGGGCCAGGACCAGGAACCGGCCTCCGGGCACGCCAGCACCGTGACCACTTCCAGGGTCCGGCAGGGGCGCTCCTCGGTCACCAGCAGCTTGATCCCCTCACTGGCCGCATAGGCAGGATGACCCCAACCCCGGATCCGGCCAGGCGCCAGAAGGCCGCCCGATCCCTTGCCCAGCCCCACAGCGCCACCGCACCGGTGAGCACCACCAGGGCCACCAGCCCCGGCTCGGTGATCACCGCGGCCACCTGTCCCAGCGCCGGAAACTGCGCGGCCGCCCCGGAGACGCACGTAGATGGTTCCCTGAAGACGTAGGAGGCGAAACCGGCCACCGCCAGCAGGAGCAGCATCAGCAGGGATGGTTTCAGGGCCGGCAGTGACAGGTGGGGATGCTTCGAACTCATGGATCACGAGTATACGGAGTCGGGCCTGCCCCGGCGGCCCGCCGGTCAGTGGCGCGGGCATGGTGCCGGTGACACCACACCGCCCGAGGCCTTAA
>NZ_BAXF01000915.1:0-572 GCF_001310435.1 Arthrobacter sp. JCM 19049
CCGGCCGGGGACGGAGAGGTCCAGCGCCTGGGCCAGGCCCGGGCGATCGTGGACTATATCGCCTCCTTCACCGACGCGCAGGCGGTGTCGGTCAACGCGCTGCTGACCGGAACCTCGGAAGGGATCTGGGAAGTGGGCCGCGGACTCTAGCACCCGGCCCGGTCGCTGCCGAACGCGCCCAACCTTCAGGCAGCCCCTGTCGGTCACATTGCCTGCGGGGATTGGCGCGGCGGCAGGGCTTGTGCCAAGAATGGTCTGGGGTTGGGTCCAAGCCAGGCCCCTGACTTCTACGACGGGATGAACCTTGGTGTTGCGTGTTCTTGTTCCCTCCAACGAGCTGGCCCGCCGCCTGGATCTGCCCGGGGTCGAGCCGATCGTGTGGCATTTGAACGACACTGCCGCGGATGCCCCGCCCGCGCAGGTGCTGGTGACCGAGCGGCCCCGCAACCCGCAGCACCGTGCCAGGGTCTCGCGCATTCCGGGACTGGAGCATGTGCACCTGATGTCGATCGGCTACGAGTGGGTGCTGGAGCACCTGCCCGCCGGGGTGGGACTGAGCAACTCGCGCGGGG
>NZ_BAXF01000916.1:0-570 GCF_001310435.1 Arthrobacter sp. JCM 19049
GCCAAGGCCGCGATCCCGGCCGGGTGCCGCTGATCGCCGATGGCGGGCTGCAGTACTCCGGTGACATCGGCAAGGCCCTGGTGGCCGGCGCCGATTCGGTGATGCTCGGTTCGCTGCTGGCCGGCACCGCCGAGTCCCCTGGCGACCTGGTGTTCATGGGCGGCAAGCAGTTCAAGACCTACCGCGGCATGGGCTCGCTGGGCGCCATGGAAACCCGCGGCAAGAACACCTCCTATTCCAAGGACCGCTACTTCCAGGCCGATGTGCCCACCAATGAGAAGCTGATCCCCGAGGCATTGAAGGCCAGGTGCCCTACCGCGGCCCGCTCTCGGCCGTGGTGCACCAGCTGGTCGGCGGCCTGCGCCAGACCATGTTCTACGTCGGTGGGCCCACCATCCCGGCGCTGAAGGAGCGCGGCAAGTTCGTGCGCATCACCGCCGCGGGCCTGAAGGAATCCCACCCGCACGACATCATGATGACCGTCGAGGCACCGAACTACAAGTCCCGCTAATCCCACGGCGCTGCCCTAGGCGGCAGCCCCGCCAGCGGTTCTTCCCACAGGCCCCGCAC
>NZ_BAXF01000917.1:0-568 GCF_001310435.1 Arthrobacter sp. JCM 19049
CTTCCAGATCGTCAAGGCGCTGGTCGATGACGTGGTCACCGTCTCCGAGGATGCGCTGGCCCAGGCGCTGGTGGTGCTGCTGGAGCGCAACAAGCTGGTGGTGGAGCCGGCCGGTGCGGTCGGGGTGGCGGCGCTGATGGAAAACCTGCTGGCCAAGCACGGCATTGAATCAAAGAACTGCGCGGTGATCCTCTCCGGGGCAACATCGACCCGCTGCTGATGCTCAAGGTGATCCAGCGCGGCCTGGCCGCCGGTGGCCGCTACCTGACCATCCGGATGATGCTGCCCGACCGCCCCGGCGCGTTGGCCAGCATCTCGCGGATCATCGCCGAATCCGATGCGAACGTCACCCGGCTGGACCACACCCGCATCGGCGGGGCGCTGTCCATGGGGGACGTGGCAATCACCATCGACATGGAAACCCGTGGCCACGAGCACTCGGAGATGGTGTTGAACAACCTGCGCGCCGAGGGCTTCGAACCGGTGATAACCAGTTCGGCCGGCGGCTCGGTGGCCTAGCCACGCCCGGACGCCGGAGCTTGCCACAACGGCAAGCCGGCTCAAAGAC
>NZ_BAXF01000918.1:0-567 GCF_001310435.1 Arthrobacter sp. JCM 19049
CGGTGCGGCGCGCGGCGGGCGGGTCGTCATGGTGGGGCTGCTGCCTCCGGGGAACAGCCTGCCCTGATCTCACTGGCGATCACCCGTGAGCTGGAGCTGGTCGGCTCCTTCCGCTTCAACGACGAGATCGACCAGGTGCTCACCGCCCTGGCCGACGGCTCGCTGAACATCGACGCCGCCGTCACCCACGAATACCCGCTGGCCGATGCGCTGCAGGCGTTCGAGACCGCGCGCAACTCAGCCGCATCGGGCAAGGTGCTGCTGCGTTTCGAGGCCTAAGCGGCCCGCGCCGGATCCGAGTGATTCAGCGCCTGACCATCCCGGCCGTGCACGCGTCCAGCCCCCAATGCCACGCGTGCACGGCCGACCCTCAGCCTGCGCACGCCTGGCTTGCCGCGATGATAGCTTGAGCCCATGCCCACACCGTCCCCCGCCCGAGCCAGACCCGCCCGCCAAGCCCACGGGGGTGAAACGCGCGTCCGGTCGGTGGCCGGGCAACCGGAACGGCGCCCGGGGGTGGGCCGTTGCTGAACTTCACGGTGGCGTTGGCCCCGATCGTGCTGGTCA
>NZ_BAXF01000919.1:0-567 GCF_001310435.1 Arthrobacter sp. JCM 19049
CCCACCGCCCGGCGGGCGGGGCGCACCGGGCGGGCGGCTCATAGGTAAGAGTCGGGTGCACTGGGTAAACTTAAGGCATGAGTTCTCCATCGTATTCGACCACTGCAGCCGCTGAACTGCAGCAGGATCTGGTCCGGGCCGGCTTCTATCCGCAGATGATCCAGGACGTGCTGTCCGAAGCGATGTACAGCCGGCCGATCCTGGACCACTATGTCCACCTGGAAACCCATTTCGACCGCACCGAGGTGCACCGCCACATCACCGTGCTGGTGCTCAGCGACAATTCGCTGTTCATCATCCACGTTGATGACCAGCAGCTCGATGACCACGGCCAGCAGGTCGTCGCCCAGGTCTCCACCGAAATGATCTCCCTGAAGCGCATCGCCTCGGTGGCCACCAGCTACGTCTTCCACCAGCCCCAGCACTACCGCAGCGGGGACGCGGTGCGCGAATTGACCTTCGGGCTGTCTTGGAACGGCACCACCCGCCTGGACCTGACCCCCGCCGCCTGCGCGGACCCGGAATGCGACGCCGACCACGGGGTGACCGGCACCGCGCAGCCCGAGG
>NZ_BAXF01000920.1:0-561 GCF_001310435.1 Arthrobacter sp. JCM 19049
CGCGCCGGCCACGTCGTATTCTTCCTCGCCCAGCAGGCCCGGTGCTCGGCGGTTTCCCCGCCGACCAGTGCGGTGCCGGCCAGCTTGCAGCCCTCGGCGATGCCGCGAACAATGTCGGCGATGCGCTCGGGGATGACCTTCCCGCAGGCGATGTAGTCGGTCATGAACAGAGGCTTGGCGCCCACCACCACAATGTCGTCCACGACCATGCCCACCAGGTCCTGGCCGATGGTGTGGTGGATGTCCAGGGCCTGGGCGATGGCGACCTTGGTGCCCACCCCGTCGGTGGAGGTGGCCAGGTAGGGCTTGCGGTACCCGGTGAGGAAGGAGACGTCGAACAGCCCGGCAAAGCCGCCGACCCCGCCGATCACGTTCTGGGTGTGGGTGGCCTTGATCGCACCCTTCATCAGCTCGACGGCGCGGTCACCGGCCTCGACGTCGACGCGGCGCGGCATAGGTGATGGAGATGGGCTGCTCTTTGCCGCTCATGGCAGATCGGTCCTTTTCTGTCGTGAACACCCGCGCAGCTGCGCGCGGAAGAATCGGGAACGTGGAACGTGG
>NZ_BAXF01000921.1:0-563 GCF_001310435.1 Arthrobacter sp. JCM 19049
CACCGGGGACCTGAAGAAGGGTGCAGACCAGCTGGCTGCCGGGCTCAATGAAATGAAGAAGCAGACCGCCCCGCTGCCCAGCTCCGCCAAGCAGCTGAACGACGGCGCCCAGCAGGCCGCGAAGGCCGCCAAGCAGCTGGCCGCCGGCTCCCGCCAGGTCGCCGACGGCAACGCCCAGCTCAATGACAAGGTCAGCGAGGCCGCCGAGGTCATCACCGCGCTGGAAGCCGATGCGGACAAGCGCCTGCAAACCGTGGAGAAGAAGAGCCTCGATGGCATCCAGCAGTTGGTGAAAGATGAAATCATCACTCAGGAGCAGGCCGATGAGCTAGTCAAAACCGTCTCCAGCTCAGTGGACGAGGCCGCGGCCAACTCGCAGGTGATCCAGCGCGCCAAGGAAATCAAGGCGCAGCTGAAGACCGCCCAGCAGCAGATCCAGCAGCTGGCCGACGGCTCCGAGCAGGTCGCCCAGGGCAACAAGCAGCTCTCGGCGGGGCTGGACACCCTGGCGGACGGCACCGCACAGCTAAACGCCGCGGTGCCCACCCTGGTCAAGGGCATCT
>NZ_BAXF01000922.1:0-562 GCF_001310435.1 Arthrobacter sp. JCM 19049
GGGCAGTAAAAAGTCGAGGTCTTCACAAGAATGGAAGTTCCTACACAACCTTCTTGAAAGACCTCGACGTTGTCCCATACTACCTTTACCGCCTCGGATCTGACCACGTTCTGCCGCCTGGACGAGCTGGGCCTGACAGCCTGCGGTCAGCGGTTGTTGCCTGAACGTGCCGAGATCCTGTGCACGGTCACCGAGGCGGATCCGTGGTGCCGTAACTGCGGGCAGCCGGGAACGCCTCGTGGCACCGTGGTGCGCCGGCTGGCGCATGAGCCAGTCGGCTGGCGGCCGACCACGCTGGTGATCCGGGTGCGCCGGTACCGGTGTGCTGACTGCGGTACTGTGTGGCGTCAGGACACCAGCCAGGCTGCCGAGCCCCGGGCGAAGATTTCTCGTGGCGGGTTGGGTTGGGCGCTGGCCGGGATCGTGTGTCAGCACTTGTCCATGGCCCGGGTCGCTGAGGGGTTGGGCGTGTCCTGGAATACCGCTAATGACGCGGTGTTGGGTCAGGGGCAACGGGTGCTGATCAACAAGCCTGAACGGTTCAACGGGGTGAAAGTCATTG
>NZ_BAXF01000923.1:0-561 GCF_001310435.1 Arthrobacter sp. JCM 19049
ACCGGGGCCAGCGCTTCGGCGCGGGTGTGCTCGTGGATCTGCACCCCCATCTCGTCGCACACCCGGGCCAGCTCCCAGGCCAGCTTGGCAGGGTGCACGAGCACCCCGTCGGTTTCGCTGTACAGTCCGGCCTTGAAGTCCGGGGAGTTGATCCAGCCGCGCACCTGATCGGGGCCCAGGTAGAGCGTGTCGGGGTGTGCCGCGTGCTCCTCGCGCAGCCACGGGACCTGGTGGTCCTCGGTGGCCACGGTGAGGATGCCGTCCTTGATCAGCTCCACGTCCATGTTGTAGCGGGAGATGGTCTCCAGCAGCTCCAGCAGGTTTTCCTCACCGAGCTCGGTGAGCCGGGCGTTCTCCCGGGGCAGGTGCTGTTCGCCGTTGGATTCGCCGTGCACCAGGGAGGCTTCGCAGAACCCGCCGTTGCGTCCCGATGCGGCCCAGCCGATGCGTTCGGCCTCCAGCAGGATGACGCTGCGCTGCGGGTCGCGCTCCTTGGCCTGCAGGGCGGTCCACAGCCCGGTGTAGCCTCCGCCGATGACCAGCAGGTCGCAGGAGGCGGAG
>NZ_BAXF01000924.1:0-560 GCF_001310435.1 Arthrobacter sp. JCM 19049
GTCGATCAGCCCGCCGGATTCGTCGCGGGCCGCCTCGGCCTGCTGCCAGGAGGCGGGGTTGCCGATGCGGATCGCGGTGGCGATGGTGTCCGGTTCGGTCACCGGGTGGCCCTTGACGATCGGGGCCGCGCCCTCGGCCTGGAAGCCCCACATGATTGGGCGCTTGGTGGCCACCGCCGGCAGCACCTGACCGGCCGGGTTGGTGTACTCGGCCGCGTATTCGGTGTAGCCGCGCCAGTAGGCGGTGATGTTTCCGGCGTTGCCCACCGGCAGCAGGTGGTAGTCCGGGGCGTCGCCCAGGAAGTCCACGACCTCGAACGCACCGGTCTTCTGCCCTGGATGCGCGCCGGGTTCACGGAGTTGACCAGGAACACCGGGTAGTTTTCGCTCAGCTTGCGCGCCACGTCCAGGCAGTTGTCGAAGTTGCCGTTCACCTGCAGGATCTGCGCGCCGTGGGCGACGGCCTGGGAGAGCTTGCCCATGGCGATCTTCCCGTCGGGCACCAGCACCGCGCACTTCAGCCCGGCCTGGGTGGCGTAGGCGGCGGCGGAGGCCGAGGT
>NZ_BAXF01000925.1:0-556 GCF_001310435.1 Arthrobacter sp. JCM 19049
TGTTCGAACACCGCCACCGTCGGGTTGCCGGTGCGGGAATAGGTGAAGCCGGCCTGGCGCAGCGCGAACTTCTCCACCGCATCGGCGTGCGAGGTGAATTCGTAGGCCGCGGAGGGGTACAGCGGCACCGTGAGGGGACGGTGCTCGCCGCCGGGGCTGTATCCGGCGTGGATCGCTGTGGTGGACTGCTGCGCCATGGCTGGCTCCTTTGCTCGTGCTGGTGCGTACCGGTGGTGGTGCGCGGGGTTAGATCGCGGCCAGCTGGTCGGCGCGCACCTGCCGGGCGGCGGCGACCAGGTTGGCCAGGGAGGCGGTGGTTTCGGCATAGCCGCGGGTCTTCAGCCCGCAGTCCGGGTTCACCCACAGCGCCTGGCGGTCCACCGAATCCAAGGCGGTGCCGATCAGCTCGGCGATCTCCTGCTGGGAGGGCACCCGCGGGGAGTGGATGTCGTACACGCCCGGGCCGATGCCGCGGCGGTAGCCGAAGGACTTCAGGTCCGCGGTCACCTCCATCGCCGAGCGGGCCGCCTCGATGGAGGTCACGTCCGCGCCCAGC
>NZ_BAXF01000926.1:0-555 GCF_001310435.1 Arthrobacter sp. JCM 19049
CGCGGGTGGAGCGTGGGACCGGGCCGATCCTTTCGGTGCGGATGGCAGTCCCGCCACCGCGGTCCGCGCCACCGGATGCCTGGCGGTGCAGGGGATTTCCGTGGCCTGCTTTCGCCCGCCCAGTGTTCCGGATGGCATCTCCCGGTTGCGCATCACCGGGCACGCCCACCATGAAGCCACTGTGCTGCAGGAGGCACTGCACGCCATCATCAGCACCGTCACCCAGGAGGAGCATTCATGAGCTGCCCGTTCGCCACCGAACCCAGCATGCCCGGCCCACCGGCAACGACAACACGACGGGCGCCGTTGGGCGGAAACCTGCACCGGGCCTACCCGCCACAAATCACCGAACGCTACCGCATCATCGAGGATCCGCAGCAGGTGCGCCGGATCCTGCTGCGCCCGGAACTGTTCACCCCGGATAATGCGCTGCTCACCGCGATCGACCTGGCCCCGAGCGCATTGCGGATCCTCGCGGCCGAAAAGTTCTTCCTGCACCGGTGCTGGCCAGCGCCAGCGGGCAGGAGCACCGCCGGGTGCGGCGCATCGTTGCCG
>NZ_BAXF01000927.1:0-556 GCF_001310435.1 Arthrobacter sp. JCM 19049
AAGTATCACCGCAAACGCAAGCAACGCAGGCTGGGGAAACTGACTCCTGTCCAGTTCGAAGCTAGAATGATCGAGCCCGTCGCTCTGGCGGCATAAGCCCGGTGTCAACCAAACCTTCAGCAGACCCTATCGATGCGTCGCTGGTGCATGTGCACTCTGACAAGGAGCACGCCGCAGGCACCTATAAGCGTGGGTACGGTTTCTCTCCCATGATCGCAAGCGTGGATTACGCGAAAGACAATGGCACCGGGGAAGTCCTGGCCGTGCAGCTGCGGCCCGGGAACAAGGGCGCGAACTCAGCGGCGGACCACATCACGATCCTGGACCAGGCTCTGGCCCAGCTACCTGATGAGTTCTATGACCAGGACGGGATACTGATCGGTGAGAAGGTCCTGGTGCGCACCGACAGCGCTGGCGCTTCGCGCGGGTTCCTGCACCACCTGGATTCGTTGGGGCTCCAGTTCCCCACCTCCTACACGCTGCCGGTGGTCAAAGAGCGGTTCATCGGATGGATCAACGAAAAGAAGTACTGGGAACCAGCCACCGACCAACACGG
>NZ_BAXF01000928.1:0-553 GCF_001310435.1 Arthrobacter sp. JCM 19049
CCGGGCCAGCGCGCGCAGCAGCGTGGACTTTCCGCAGCCGTTGGCGCCGACCACCATGGTCACTTCCCCGGTGGGGATTTGCAGTGAGAGTTCATCGACGATGGTGACCTTGTCGTAGGCCAGCGTCAGGCCTGTGGCCCGCAGATCGGCCATGGGTTATCCCCCGTTTCCAGTTGAGTTGGCACGCACCAGGACCCATAGCAGGAACGGTGCGCCGAATGCTCCGGTGATCACGCCCACCGGCAGGGACACTTGCGCAAAGAGGTTCGCGGCCGCGAAGTTCGCCACCACGACGATCACCGCGCCGGTCAGCTGATAATCCAATGTTAATGGCCGATCGGGTCAGCGCGGCACTGATCGGCCCGGCCAGGAAGGCGACGAAGGCCAGCGGGCCGGTGACAGCCACCGGGATCGCGCCCATCGCCACCGCGGTGAACACCAGCAGCGCGCGAGCCGCCGGAACGTTCAGCCCCAGTGCCGCGGCGGTGTCCTCCCCCAGCTCCAGCAGCTTCAGCTGGCGCACCACCACCGGCACCAGCACCAGGCCCACCAC
>NZ_BAXF01000929.1:0-553 GCF_001310435.1 Arthrobacter sp. JCM 19049
CGTGGCGGGCGGCGTGGGCGCGGTCCAGGATGACCCCGCGCAGCCGGTGCGCGTCGGCCTTCTTCAAGAACGCCAGGCGCATCACCGATTCGGAGCCGTCGGCCACGTCAAAGCGCAGTTCGGCCAGGCCCAACAGCCGGGCCACCAGCGGCTGGGCGATGTCGATGGCCTGCACCCGTTCGATGCGCGCCTGCTTCTGGCTGCGAAAGAGCATCCCGGAGTTCACGTACACGTGCGTTTCACTCAGCCGGTAGCGGGTGAAATACCAGGACAGGGCGTAGAAAACCAGGATCACCAGCAGCGCCGCGGAACCGATCGCCGCGGTCCAGCCCAGCCGGGGGCCCTCGAAGCGTTCGGACCAGGACAGTTCGTCGGTGTTCGTGTAGTAGACGTAGATCAGCCCGACGATCGCCAGCCAGCCGTGCACGAACGGACTGGCCGGGTGCACCCGCTGCCACGGCCCGCTCATAGCCCGATCATCTTCTCTTCACCGGCCGCCACCAGCCGTTCGCGCAGCTGCTGGCCCTCCCGGGCCGGGAGCCCGGGGATCACC
>NZ_BAXF01000930.1:0-550 GCF_001310435.1 Arthrobacter sp. JCM 19049
CGCGCCCCGGCTCATTCTTCCGTCCCACGCTGATCACCGGGGCCCGGCAGGATTCGGCGATCGTGCAGCAGGAGGTGTTCGGCCCGGTGCTGGTCGCCCTGCCCTTTGACACGGACAATGAGGCGATCACCCTGGCGAACGACACCCCCTATGGCCTGGCGGCCAGCGCCTGGACGCGGGATGTGAACCGGGCCCTGCGCGCCGCGGCGGAGATCGAGGCAGGCTGTGTGTGGATCAACGAGCACATCCCGATCATCTCCGAGATGCCGCACGGCGGCTACAAGGCCTCGGGGCAGGGCAAGGACATGAGCCAGTACTCCTTCGACGAGTACACGAACATCAAGCACGTGCTGCTCTCCCACGAACGGGCCGCGCACCGCCCGTGGCAGGACACGGTGTTCCGCCAGCGCTAGGAGCCGCAGACCAGCCGGCGCAGCAGCTCGGTGGCCTGCCCCGGGGTGGTGGTGGCGAAGAAGTAGCTGGCCAGCTCCTGCTGCCCGGCACCTGCCGGCCCGGCCCAGTTCCAGGACCCGCTCGGCCAGGTCCTGGC
>NZ_BAXF01000931.1:0-549 GCF_001310435.1 Arthrobacter sp. JCM 19049
CCGACCGGCACCAGGTCGGTCAGCTGGGGGCGGCCTTCGGTCAGGGTGCCGGTCTTGTCCACGGCCACCGTGTCAATCCGTGCCGCCTGCTCCAGATACTCCCCGCCCTTGATCAGGATCCCGTCCTTCGCGGCCCGGCCAATGCCGGCCACCACCGCCACCGGGATGGAGATCACCAGGGCGCCGGGGCAGCCGATGACCAGCAGGGTCAGGGCCAGCACCACATCGGAGGTGAGCAGCCCGGCCACCAGCGCCAGCAGGATGATCGCCGGGGTGTACCAGGTGGCGAACCGGTCGAAGAAGCTTTGCGTGCGGGCCCGGGCGTCCTGCGCCTCCTCGACCCGGTGGATGATGCGCGCCAGGGTGGTGTCCGCGCCGATGCCCTCGGCCACCACCTGCAGGAAGCCGCTGGTGGCGATGGTGCCGGCGAAGACCTGGTCCCGGCGGCCTTGTCCACCGGCAGGGACTCCCCGGTGATCGAACTTTCATCCACCCCGCGCTGCCGTGCTGCACCCGGCCGTCGACCGGGACCTTCGCCCCGTCCTTGAC
>NZ_BAXF01000932.1:0-548 GCF_001310435.1 Arthrobacter sp. JCM 19049
CCTGGGCCGGGCCCGCGCCCAGGGAACGGCGATCGCCCGGTTGGGCCGACGCTACCGCAAGGCCACCATGGAGAACCTGAAGACGGTCTTCCTCTCCAGCTTCTGGCTCGAACTGATCTCCACGCTCTCGGTTGCGGTGGTGGCGGTGTTCATCGGCCTGCGCCTGGTCGGCGGCCACATGGACCTGGCCGCCGGGCTGATCGTGCTGATCCTGGCCCCCGAGGTCTTCGGAACCTTGCGTGAAGTCGGCTCGGCCTACCACGCCGCCGATGACGGACTGGCCGCCTACCAGCGCTACGAGCAGATGGTGGGGCAGAACCCCGAACCGGCCATCAGCGTCCAACGGCTGCCCCTGGATGCCGGGAACCGCCAGCCGATCCTGGAGCTGGAGGACTTTTCCTTCCGCTACGGCACCGAGGCGCCGCTCTACCGCAACTACACGCTGCGCCTGGAACCGGGCCAGCGCCTGCTGCTGGACGGGGCCAGCGGCACCGGGAAGAGCACCCTGCTCAAGGCCATCGCCGAGGGGGCCAGCGCCAACGCGCTGG
>NZ_BAXF01000933.1:0-546 GCF_001310435.1 Arthrobacter sp. JCM 19049
GCCCCGCAGCTGGATGCTGCCGAGCGCGCCGCGCTCTACCGTCCGGCCGGTTCGCCGTTCACCGAGCCGACGTGCCGCTGCTGGATGAGGCCGCGGAACTGCTCGGGGAGTTCACCGACCGCGCGACACCCCCGACGCCGCCCAGTTCGACCGGGACGTGGAGAACGCGAAGGCCGCCTTGGCGAACATGGACGTGATGCTCAAGAACGCGGGGATCGACGGGATTGTCACCGCCGAACAGGTTGCCGGGCTGAACCAGGAGACCGGGCGCGGATGACCGCCGCCGAACGCGCGGTCGCGGACCGCACCTGGGCGTACGGGCACATCGTGGTCGACGAGGCACAGGAGCTCTCCCCGATGCAGTGGCGCCTGCTGATGCGCCGCTGCCCGATGAATCCTTCACGATCGTGGGGGACATCGCCCAGACCTCGGCGGCCTCCGGCGCGCTGAGCTGGGGGGAGGCGCTGGAGCCGTTCTTGGGGCAGCGCTTCCGGCTGGAGGAGCTGACGGTGAACTACCGCACCCCGGCGCAGATCGCGGACGCGG
>NZ_BAXF01000934.1:0-546 GCF_001310435.1 Arthrobacter sp. JCM 19049
CAGCGCCCTGCAGGGCCTGGAGATCGAGCCGACGCTGCGCCGGGCCGTAGCCTGGTCCGCGGCCACGGTGCTGATGCCCACCGCCGGGGCGGTGCACTCCAGCTACCAGCAGCTGGCCCGGGAGGTCATCTGCCAAACCCTGTCCACCGACGCACACCACTAAGGAACCGCATGCCACTTGTACCCACCGCCCAGATCATGGACCAGGCCGTTCGCGCGGCGCGCGGGCAGGGCGCGTTTAACGTCATCCACCTGGAGACCGCGCAGGCCCTGATCACCGCCGCCGAGCAGGCCGCCGTGCCGGTGATCCTGCAGATCAGCGAAAACTGCATGAAGTACCACGGTTCACTGGCGCCGCTGACCCTGGCCTGCAAGGCGCTGGCCGAGGAGTCCAGCGCCGAAATCGCGCTGCACCTGGACCACGCCGAGGATGAGGCCCTGGCCTACCAGGCGATCGAGCTGGGGTTCGGTTCGGTGATGTTTGACGGGGCGAAGCTGGAATTCGAGCAGAACGTGGCCGCCACCGCCCGGGTGGTGGCCGCGGCC
>NZ_BAXF01000935.1:0-544 GCF_001310435.1 Arthrobacter sp. JCM 19049
TCTTGGCCTGCTGCACCTGGGCCTTCACCTTCCGGTGGGTGCGCAGCGCGGCAAACAGCAGGGGCAGGAAGCTGGCCATGGCCACCAGGTAGAGCACCGAACAAACCACACGCACCAGGGAGGAAACCGGCAGGGCGCACACCAGCAGGGCGGTGTTGGCCATCGACACCCGCCACGCCGCTCCCCGGTCAAACACCGTCGCGGTTTCCCGCACCGGACGCGGCCCGCCGCCCAACGCCACCGGGATCAGGTAGGACAACGCCCCGAGCAGGACCTGGGCGGCAAAACCGGCCACCAGGTAGGGCGCCAGGGTGTCAAAGGCGCGCCCCATGACCCGCCAGTCCGAGGTGGTCACGAGCCACCAGCATCCACACCAGCATGCCCACCCACCAGCAGACCGCGGCGAGCACCGAGAGCGTGGCGAAACTGCGCGGCGGCTTGTTACGGGCCGCGTAGATGAACGGGGAAGCCAGCAGGCCCAGCCCCACCAGGTATCCGGCCACCCCGGCGGCAGCCACCGGAAGCACACCGAACCCGGCCCCGG
>NZ_BAXF01000936.1:0-542 GCF_001310435.1 Arthrobacter sp. JCM 19049
CGTGACGCCATTGCTGATACCCGGCCTGGGCTCGTTCTAGCAGGTCGGTGAGCAGGGTGGCTTCCGGCGCAGTTCCGGGGATTAATAACCTGGTTTTCCGACTGCTGGTGATCAGCTTCCCAGCGATGGAATACAGCCGGTAACGCCACCGCTTCACGTCCCAGCACCCGGCAGGATGGTTCACCGGCAGCAGGGTCAGTTGGATCCACGAGGTCAGATTCATGGCCAGCACCGCCACGTTGATCCACGCCTGGTTCGCGGCAAAAGACCAGTAGGGCAGCTTGCCCAAGCCCGTGGACTTCAAGGTCTTGATCCTGTTCTCACACCGGCCCCTGGCCCGGTGGCGGGCGTCGAGGAAGGCGACGTTGTAGCGTGGCGCGTTCGTGAGGAACGCGTGATACGATTCCCGTCGATGTCGAACAGCGAGCCTTCGCTCCGGGATGCAGCGGCTCGGCCGGCAAATAGATCCGGGTGCCGGCGGGTAGTTGTTCAGGTTCAGCACCTTGGTCGCGTCGATCACCCACGCGTCCCGGCGCGGATTG
>NZ_BAXF01000937.1:0-542 GCF_001310435.1 Arthrobacter sp. JCM 19049
CAACGCAAGCACGGTGTTCGCCTCACCGGCCGCCCTGGCCAACGTGGTGGCCACCAGCGGGCGTCTGGATGCCGGGCAACGCCAGGTCCTGGAGCAGGTCACCCTGACGCTCTCGGCCGGGGCACCGGTGCCCGAGCCCCTGTTGGCCAAGGTCCAACAGCTGGTCCCCCACGCCGGGGTGCACACCCCCTATGGGATGACCGAGGCCCTGCCGGTGACGGACATTGACCTGGACGAGATCCGGGCGGCCGGCAACGGCAATGGCGTCTGTGTCGGCACCCCCGTCGCCGGGGCGCAGATCGCGATCGCCGCCCTGGGCGCCTCCGGGAACGTGGCGGATGAGCCACCACGACCCCGGAGCTCACCGGGGAGATCCTGGTTCGCGCTCCACACGTCAAGGACCGCTACGACCGGCTCTGGATCACCGAGCAGCAAAGCGTCTCCATCCCCGGATGGCACCGGACCGGGGACGTTGGCCACCTGGATGTCGAGGGACGCCTGTGGTCGAAGCCGCCTGGGCCACGTAGTGCGCACCGCCCGCG
>NZ_BAXF01000938.1:0-540 GCF_001310435.1 Arthrobacter sp. JCM 19049
CGGGGACGTGTGGGTGGCCGACCAGGGCGGGGAGCACGGCGGGGCGGTCATTGCCGCCCGGCTGCCGTCGGTACTAAGCGAGGAAAGGAAGGGCTGAACCATGCCAACCCCTGGGGACTACCGGGTGCTGATCGTCGACGATGACTTCAGGGTCGGTGAACTGCACGCCTCCATGGTCAATGAGATACCGGGTTTCACGGCGCTGGAACCGTGCAGGATTCGCGCACGGTGCCCAAGGTGGTGGCCGCGCAGCAGCCGGACCTGGTGCTGCTGGATTTGTACCTGCCGCACGTGAGCGGCCTGGAGCTGGCCAAGGTGCTGGACGTGGATGTCATCATGGTCTCGGCCGCCAGCGAACCGCAGAACATCGCCGCGGCCCTGCGCGCCGGGGTGCTGGCCTTTGTCATCAAGCCCTTCGAACCGCGCACCCTGGCCACCAAGCTCAAGGGCTGGGCCCGCTACCGCCGGCAGCTGGCGGCCAGCACGAACCTGGACCAGGGTGCCGTGGACCGGCTGTACAAGGCGTTGTGGGCGGGGGAG
>NZ_BAXF01000939.1:0-534 GCF_001310435.1 Arthrobacter sp. JCM 19049
GCAGCAGGATGCATCCGACGCCGGCCAGCAGCACCAGCGGCCACCAGGCGGCCAGCGTTGCGGGCAACACCGGGTGTCACCAGCCGGCGGCATGCAGCACCACGGCCAGCACCAGGTAGGTGATGGCCACCTCCGGCTCCTGCTCGCCGCTGATGAACCGCCGCCGGGTATGCGAAAAATCGATCTTCACCCCTCCATCATGGTCCACCGGCCCGGCCGCTGCCGTCCCCCAAAGGTAGGACACCGGCGTGGACCGATGCCCGATGTGCCGTTCCCGCCCACTGGCAGGCTCGATGGCATGGACTTCATGCAACAGGCACCGGCCGCCGCGCTGGCCGTACTTGCCTCATCGACGCCACCAGCATCGGCACCCTGGTGATCCCGATCTGGCTGCTGCTGCGCCGCGACTACCGCCGCGCCATTCCCAAGGTACTGGCCTACCTGGCATCATCGCCGTCTTCTACTGGCTGCTGGGCTTGGGGTTGCGGGCCGGCTGGCTGGCCGGCACCCAGCTGCTGCCGGACGGGTTCTTCG
>NZ_BAXF01000940.1:0-538 GCF_001310435.1 Arthrobacter sp. JCM 19049
AGCAGCGCGACGGTCACATAGGAGGTCAGCGCGCTGGCCAGCACCCATTCGGCGTTCGAGCCGGTCGCCCCGAGCACCGGCACCGCCACCCGGCCGTTGGCCTTCCAGCATCCGCCGATCCCCGGCAGGCGGCGGAACCAGCGAGGAGCCTTGAAGCGGATCGGCCACAGCAGGTTCACCCCGCCGATGGTGAGCATGTCCCCCAGCAGGTGCACCCCGGCGCCCAGCACCACCGCCAGGAAGAACCAGGAACGCTCATCGGGGCGTTCATTCCCACGAACGCGGCCCCGGCCAGGGCGATCACCCAGCACAGCAGCGCCGGCATGAACTTCATGGTCTTCACGGCGAAGGAGATCAGCAGCACCGCGAACACGGCGGCGCCCGGGTAGACCACCCCCAGGCCCGCGGTGTGGATCGACCACTTGTCCAGCACCCAGGCCAGCAGCGCGAACGCGCCGACCCCCAGCAGCGAGTGGGTGCCGTTGCGGTGTCCCCCGGAGATCGTGCAGACCAGGCGGGTGACCAGGTTGGAAATCGG
>NZ_BAXF01000941.1:0-538 GCF_001310435.1 Arthrobacter sp. JCM 19049
CGGCCTCGTGGCGGGCCACGCAGTGCCCGCCGTGGGCGATGGGCCGATGCGCAGTTCAAGGGTTGGGGTGCTGGGCATGGTTGTCCTTTGCGGTTGCTCGTGCGGGATTCGGCCGGTGGCGGGCGGGGCTTAGCGGTGGGCGCTGGATTCCTCGGTGGTGCCGCTGGCGGAGCTGAGCAGGCGCCAGGCACCGAGGCGATCACCACGCCCGGTTCGTGGTGCAGCCGGTTCTTCACCCGCACCGCGGTCTGGTTGTGCACCAGCTGCTCCCACCAGTGGCCGACCACGTATTCGGGGATGTACACCACGATCAGGTCGCGTGGGGATTCGCGGCGGATGGAACGGATGTGGTCGATCAGCGGGTCCACGATGGTGCGGTACGGGGAGGCCAGCACGGTGATCGGCACCGGGATCTGCAGTCGCTGCCAGTCGCTGAGCGTGCGCTCGGTCTTCTCGCTTTCCACATCCACCATGATCGCCTCCAGCTTGGAGGGGCGCGAGGCGCGGGCGAAGGCGATGGCCCGCAGCACCGGCTTAC
>NZ_BAXF01000942.1:0-534 GCF_001310435.1 Arthrobacter sp. JCM 19049
CGAACCCGCCGCCGCCTGCGTCGCCTCGATCCAACAGGCCCGGGCACTGGCCGAACTGCGCCAGACCCTGGCCGACCGTGGGGTGAGCAGCGCACCACAGCAGCAGCTGCCGGAGCCGGAGGAGGATTTCGGGCCGGTCACCGGCTTTGAGCTGCACGAGGTGGCCCTTGGCTACCGTGAGGGTGAACCGGTGCTCCAGGGGCTCAGCGCCCGCATCGCCCCCGGGGACTGGACGGCACTGACCGGCCCCTCCGGCTCGGGCAAATCGACCTGCTCACCGCCCTGCTGGGGGTGCTGCCCCCGTTGTCCGGGCAAATCCACGCCATCGACACCGCCGGGCAGCTCTCACCGCTGACGGCCCAGGCCCTGGATTCGGTGGCCTGGTGCCCGCAGGAGGCGCACCTGTTCGACTCAACTGGCGCGCAACCTGGCGCTGGGCGTGGAGGGGCCGATGCCGCCGGAGTCGCAGATGCTCCAGGTGCTGCAGGCGGTGGGCCTGGGATCTGGTACGCCCAGCACCCCCAGGGCCTGGAG
>NZ_BAXF01000943.1:0-536 GCF_001310435.1 Arthrobacter sp. JCM 19049
CTGTCCCCGAAGGCCAAGGAGCTGGCCAGCGAGCTGCGCCGCCGCTGGAACATCGACTTCGACGACGCCGGGGCGATCGGGCGCCGCTACCGCCGCCAGGATGAGATCGGCACCCCGTTCTGCATCACCGTGGACTTCGACACCCTGGAGGACCAGGCCGTGACGATCCGCGAACGCGACACCATGGCCCAGGAGCGCATCGCACTGGATAAGGTCACCACCTACCTGTCCGAGCGGCTGAACGGGGCCTAGGGCAATGGCAGAGGTGAACTTCCGCCCCTGGCGTGCCGGCGATGACCTGCAGCTGCTGCAGGTCTTCGGCGACCCGCGCTCCCCGCAGGCCCACCAGGACCGCACCATGCTACGTGCGGACTCCGACGCGCCGTTCTCCCGCTGCCTGGTGGCCACCGTCCAGGACGTGGCCGTGGGTGCCGGGTGGTGTTCGCCTCCTCCCTGCACCCGCAGCGGCTGTGGCTGTTCGTGGAAATCGCCCCGGCCAACCGCCGGCAGGGCATTGGCCGGGAACTGGTCCGGCG
>NZ_BAXF01000944.1:0-532 GCF_001310435.1 Arthrobacter sp. JCM 19049
CCTGCGCTGACCCTGGGCGGGCTTCTGGAGCCGGCCAGCGGCCGGCTGCACGCAACTGAACTGTTGGCCGGTGAGGCGGGGGACAAGCCGTTCCTCTGGCGGGCCGGGCAGCTGGTGGCCCGCATCGGCACGGTCTTCCAGGAACCGAACACCAGTTTGTCACCCAGAGCGTTGCCGACGAGCTGGCCTACGGGCCGCGCCGGGCGAAGGGGGAACGGGATGGGCAGGACGGCACCGGGCTTGATGAACAGCAGATCGCCGAACGCACCGCCGCGCTGCTGACCCGGCTGCGGTTGGACCACCTGGCCGAGGCGAACCCGTACACGCTTTCCGGCGGGGAGAAGCGCCGGCTCTCGGTGGCCACGGTGTTGGCCGCCAGCCCGGACGTGCTGATCCTGGATGAGCCGACCTTCGGGCAGGACGCGAACACCTGGCGGGAAGTGGCCGAATTGCTCATCGAGGTGATCGAGCAGGCACCGCCGTGATCGCGGTGACCCACGACGGGCACTTCGCCCGGGCGTTGGCGCCCGGG
>NZ_BAXF01000945.1:0-531 GCF_001310435.1 Arthrobacter sp. JCM 19049
GCGGGAGCTGGGCGGCGGGCTGGATGTGGAAAGCACCCCGCACCGGCACCGGGCTGTCCGCCTACCTGCCGTTGCGGCCCTGACCGAGGAACTCTGACCAAGGAACTCTGACCATGGAAAGGGGAGGAGCGCGCCGATGATCCGCATCATGCTGGTCGACGACCACCCGATCGTGCGCACCGCTGAAGGCCGTGTTCGACAACTACCCGGACATCACCGTCGCCTGCCAGGCCGGCAGCGGCGAGCAGGCCGTCGAACTGGCCCGGCAGTGCCCCATCGACGTGGTGCTGTGCGACCTGCGCCTGGGCGAGGGATGAACGGGGTGCAAACCACCGCGGCGCTGCGTGCCCTGCCCGATCCCCCACAGGTGCTGATCCTGACCACGTTCGACAAGGACGCCGAATCCTGGCCTGCGTGGAGGCCGGCGCGGCCGGTACCTGCTCAAGGACGTCGCCTCGGACACCATCGTCGATTCGGTGCGCCAGGCCGCGGCCGGCCGGATGGTGCTGGCCCCGGAGATGGCCCAGCGCG
>NZ_BAXF01000946.1:0-533 GCF_001310435.1 Arthrobacter sp. JCM 19049
AGGGCAGCATCGGCGATGTCCTTGAAGTACTCGTTGTCCGAGGTGTTGGCCTGCGGCGCGGCGCACGCGTCACCGCACTTGTAATGGCAGGTGGCCGCCGAACGGTTGCCGCGGGTGTGACCGTGCATGGGAAGCAGCCGGCGCGAGGTTTGCATCAGGGATCACTTTCTGTGGTGGTGCTGCACGCCGCGAGCCCGGTGCCTGGGCTGGGGTGTGAAGCGGTGGCTCATCGTGCGCTGGGAAGGGCGCAAGAAGAGCGTGCCACCCGTGGGTGATCGCCGGGGAACCGGAAGGTTAACCTCAGGCCAACGGACGCTGTGCCAGGTCCTGCCCGGCCAGGATGGCGTAGCAGCTTTCCAGGCGCTGCATCCAGCGCTGCCGGCCTTCGGGTTCCACGCTGTAGTGGCGCAGCTTCTGCCGGCTGACGCCGGGGCGGCGCACCTGCAGATAGCCGGCTTCGGCCAGCAGCGGCTGCTCGGTGACGTCATCCTTGTACAGGGTGCCGGTGGACAGCCCGCAGGCGTACTTCAGCT
>NZ_BAXF01000947.1:0-531 GCF_001310435.1 Arthrobacter sp. JCM 19049
TGCTGGAGCGGCGCGAACACCGCAAGATCACCGTGTTCCGCCCGCTGTACGCCGTTGGCGGCCAGGAGCTGGGGTACCTGCCGGCTCGGAGGGGAGAAGATGAATCCCTGGGCGCAGGCCGTGTTCGACACGCTCAGCTCGGTGGTCTCCAAGAACGTGATCGATGAGGTCGTGGAACGCGGAATGCTGGAGGTGCTGCCGCTGACCCACATCCGCGGCCGCTCGCTGCATGACACGTTCGTGATCGTGGACGAGGCGCAGTCCCTGGAACGCAATGTGCTGCTCACGGTGCTTTCGCGCATCGGGCAGCATTCCAAGGTGGTCCTCACCCACGACGTGGCCCAACGCGACAACCTGCATGTGGGCCGGCACGACGGGGTGGCCGCCGTGGTGGAGCAGCTCAAGGGCCACGACCTGTTTGGGCACGTGACCCTCACCCGCTCGGAACGCTCGGCAATCGCGGCACTGGTCACCGAGATGCTCGACGCGAAGGTGCGCTAACGCCGCTTCGGCCCGGTCCCGCCGGGATCC
>NZ_BAXF01000948.1:0-531 GCF_001310435.1 Arthrobacter sp. JCM 19049
CCCGCACCGAAGCCCAGCTGGATGCCGTGGCCGCGCTGCTGGAGGGTTCAGCGAGCCTGCCGGGGCTGGAGGTGGACACCGACCTGCGCTGGTCGCTGATCAGCGCCCTGTCCGCCGGTGGACGCCAGAGCCCGCAGCAGCTGCAGGCCGCCCTGGGCAGCGACTCAACCGCCAAGGGCAAGTCCAGCTGGTACACCGCCCAGGCGGCCCGGCCCACCGCCGAGGCGAAGGCGGAGGCGTTCGAGCAGATTCTGTCCGGAACGCTGTCCAACGACAACCACGGCGCGGTGATTGCCGGCTTCAACATGGTTCATGACCCGCAGCTGATTTCCGGCTACACCGAGCGCTACTTCGCCTCGATCCTAAAGAAGTGGACCGGCCTGTCCCATGAGATGGCCAAGCAGATCGTGGTGGGGCTCTACCCGTCGCAGGAGGTCTCACAGGCCACCATCGAGCGCACCGACCAGTTCCTGCAGGAGCTGGGCGAACAGCACCCGGCCCTGCGCCGCCTGCTGCTGGAAAGCCGCGCCG
>NZ_BAXF01000949.1:0-529 GCF_001310435.1 Arthrobacter sp. JCM 19049
TTCGCCGCCGTGGACTTCCAGCGCGAAATCAAGGCACTATCCGACCAGTTCGACGTGCACCGGGTGGACGGGGAGGACTTCCGCCACCGCGGCCTGCCCGAAGCTCCCGACCCGCTGCAGGACGCTGACATCGAGCCTACGCCCAGCAGCGCTTCCCGCACGCGACGCTGGCGGTGGACAACTTCGATGAGCTGGTCGCGCACCTGTCCAAGGTGCACCCCAGCCGCTACCGCCAGCTGCTGGCCGAGGCCGACGTGCTGGTGCTGCACAACGTGGACACGATCACCGACCAGTCCATTGCGCTGCGCTTCGTGGTGCTGGCCGACCGGCTCTACGACAAGGACGTGCCGATCATCGCCTCCGGCAAGCCGTTCAGCGAGCTGTTCACCCCGGAGATGATGTCCGGCGGCTACCAGAAGAAGTACTTCCGCGCGGTCTCCCGCCTCACTGCCCTGGCCCGCGAAGGCCAGATCGGCGAGAACGCCGAATAGCCCCGCACGCCGGTCCCTGTGTTCCGGCAGCCGGCTTT
>NZ_BAXF01000950.1:0-524 GCF_001310435.1 Arthrobacter sp. JCM 19049
CCGGCACCCACCGAGCACCCGGACAGGGCGCCGACGCCCAACACCAGCGCGGCCGCCGCCGGAACCAACCTCTTGGTACGAGAAAACATGATCTACCCTTCAACTGAAGTTTTCCTGGCCGCCGTGATCGATGCGGCGGCACCAGGGCCGATGCTGCCCAAGCAAGCTGTCGCACCGGCAACCGGGGCCTGAACCGCAGGTTAACGCCTGGCAACCCCCGGCGCGGGTGCCGCCAATTATCGCGCAAATCCCGCTGCCTGTGAGATGCGTCTCGGTCAGCCTCCAGCTCCCGGGAACCTGCCTCACCACGCTCCAGCTCTTGCCACGTCCCGGGCAACGGTGTGAGGATCGAAGCAGAGGACAGGCTCAAGGCAACACCGGGCCCGGGGTTGGTCCCGCGCCAGAAGGGGCAGGATCATGTCAGAGGCACCAGTGATCATCATCGGCGGCGGTTTGGCCGGCGCCACCGCGGCCAGCGAGCTGCGCGAACGCGGCTACGGCGGGGCGGTGACCCTGATCGCCGG
>NZ_BAXF01000951.1:0-526 GCF_001310435.1 Arthrobacter sp. JCM 19049
CGCCGATCCACAGCCGCAGGTTGATGCCCAGCGCGGGCCAGTCCTCGGCCGCCAGCAGCTGCGGCAGCGCGTAGGCGGCCAGGGAGGGGAAGATCCCCACCCGGATTTCCTCGCGTTCGGTGGTGTCCGCCTCCGCGGTGGCCACGTCGGCCATCAGCGCATCGATGTCCGTCAGCACCCGCTTGGCGTGGCGCACCATGCGCAGTGCGGCCGGGGTGGGGGTGATCGAACGCGCCCCGCGCAGGAACAGCGTGGTTCCTGCGGCGCGCTCCAGGGCGGTCATCTGCTGTGACACGGCGCTGGCGGTGTAGCCCAACCGGGCAGCGGCCGTGGCAAAGGAGCGATGGGCGATGACTTCAAGCAGGGTGCGCAGGTGAACCGGATTTATCACGCATCCCAGTCTAGGCGGTGTTGTTCCCCGGGCCGGTGCAAGACAAGAGACGCGTGGGGTCCGCGCGGGAAGCGGGCAACGGCCGTGCCCCACGGCGTGGGGAGCGGGAGGCCCATCCGGACCCGGGCGCGCTGG
>NZ_BAXF01000952.1:0-524 GCF_001310435.1 Arthrobacter sp. JCM 19049
CGGCACCAGCGCGGCCGGGTCAAAGCGCGGGATGTGCGCGGTGATGCGCTCGATGGCCGCCGGCCCGGCCACCGCCACCCGGTCGTAGGCCTTGAGCTGGTTGGAGACCATGGAGATCTTCTCGCTCTCCCCATGGTTCAGGTGCACGTGCAGCGGGCCGTTCATCCGCAGCATCGTGAAGTTGCCCTGTGCGTTGTTCACGTAGCAGATGGTCCTGGTCCCGGCCTTGGCCAGGCGCTGCTCGACCTGTTCCATGGAGCGGGAGAAGAACACCGGCAGCCCGGTCATCTGAAGCAGCTGGCGGGCGGTGAGCGCGTTCATCACCACGATTCCGATCCGCGCCCCGGATTCGGCCAGGGCCTCGAAGGGACGCAGCCACACCTGCAGCTGGTAGATCTGGCTGGGCGGTTCGGAGAAGAACAGGACCGTGTGCGCCTGGCGCAGTTCCCGGTGCTGGGCGTTGATGCTGCGGCGCACCGCCGGTTCGACGGCCAGGGCTCGGGCCCGGCCCACGGCCAGGCGCA
>NZ_BAXF01000953.1:0-523 GCF_001310435.1 Arthrobacter sp. JCM 19049
AGCGCCCCAAGGACCTGGCCACCCAGCAAGCGGCCGCCGCCGTCGGCCAGGGTCTGCTGCTGGCCCAGTACACCACCGAGTTCGCCGCCCACGAGCTGACCGTCGCCCAGGTGCTGCTCACCGCCGATGACCTGCGCCGCCGGCAAACCTACACGAACGCGCTGCGCTCCCTGGTGCGGCTGCTGAACCTGGGGGTGCTGCCGATCGTGAACGAAAACGACACGGTGGCCACCCACGAAATCCGCTTCGGGGACAACGACCGGCTCGCCTCCCTGGTCGCCCACCTGATCAAGGCCGACGCGCTGCTGCTGTTCTCCGACGTGGACTCCGTGTACGACGCGCACCCCCGCCACGGCGGGCAGCGCATCGCCTGATCAAGAACCCCAGCGAAGTGGAGGCGGTGAACCTGGGCACCCCGGGGGAGGCCGGGGTGGGCACCGGCGGGATGATCACCAAGGTCGAGGCCGCCGTGATGAGCTCCTCCTCGGGCATCCCGGCGCTGGTGACCAGCGCCGAAAACGCG
>NZ_BAXF01000954.1:0-519 GCF_001310435.1 Arthrobacter sp. JCM 19049
CAGCGAGGCGACCAGGCACAGCACCACGGTCAAGGACAGGCGGATTGCGGTGTACATTGCGGCTCCTTGGCACCGGTCCGGCCCCTGCGCCCGCGGCCCCTGCCGGCGCACCCAGTGCCGATGACTTTCATCCTTTCCCGGAGTGTATGTGATCGGCCGGGCTTTGGCACGGGCCGCACGGGGCGTCATCACCGCGACACACAAAGCCGCCCGGCGCAACACTTCAGCGGCCCTGCCCCCGGTGCGCCCCCGGCAACCCGGGGAAAACCGGTCACCGCCCACGCGTCACACTGCGGGCGTAAGAATCGCGTCATCTTAACGTTCACGCGTCACATGACGGGGTGGGACGGCGGATGACGGGCTCGGCCCGGCGTGCTTGCGCCGCCGCCGGGCCCTGGCGAACGATGGAATCACCAACAACCCATCAAGAGCGGCTAAGAGATCTGGCTCGACGACGCCGCAGCAACCACCGGGAAACCGAAAGGTGCTAATGCCAGAAACGATGGAGCAGTACCGTCC
>NZ_BAXF01000955.1:0-520 GCF_001310435.1 Arthrobacter sp. JCM 19049
CCACCAGGGCGCGCACCAGGGCGGCGATCACCGCCGCGTGGGCCGGGTCAAGGCAGACGTCGGTGATGCGCACCTCCACGGTGGGCTGGTGCTCGCACACCCGCACGTCGAAGTACAGCATCCCGGCATCCAGCGGCACCCCGGTACTCAGCAGCGCCCGCTGGTGGCGTTCATAGCCCTGCACGGAGCCGAACACCTCGCTGGGCCCGGAGGTGGGCCAGCGCGACCACACCTGGTAGCGGTAGGAGCCGTACCCCGAGTCCTGGCCCGCCCAGAACGGGGAGTTCGCGCTCAGCGCCAGCAGGGTGGGCAGCCAGATGCGGATCCGGTCCACCACCGCCACGGCCTCCTCGGGCGAATCGATCTCCACATGCACGTGGAAACCGTTGGTCAGCTGCTCATCGGCGGTGATGCCGAACAATTCCTCCATCTTGCGGAAGCGGGGCTTGGGCACCAGGTGGGAGACCAGGCGCTGCGGCGGCAACGGCAGCGCCACCACCTGCCCGCCCACGTTCGCGGC
>NZ_BAXF01000956.1:0-518 GCF_001310435.1 Arthrobacter sp. JCM 19049
GTCGGGTGGCGGTCCAGCACCTGCGCCAGCCGGTCAAGCACCAGGCTGGCCTTGGGCTTGGCGGCCTGGTCGGGCATCAGCGCAAAGATGGAACGGGCCAGGCGGATCTCGGGCGCATCGACCAGGCGCAGTCCCTCCGGGGCGCGGGCCATCGCCAAATCCGGGACCAGGGCGGCGCCGAAGCCGGCGGCCACCAGGTTCAGCGAGGCCTCGAAGTCGTCGCAGTACGCGGCCACCTGCGGGTGGATGTTGTAGGAGGCGAAGAGCCGGGCAATCAGCGTTGCATCGGATGCGCCGGGATGGTGCATGATCCATGGCCACTGGGCCAGCTGGTCCAGGCTGAGGGTGGAGTCATCGGACATCGGCCAGGAGGCGGGGATCACCACGCGGAACTGGTCATCGCCCAGCCAGGTGCGCGAGAGGTTCGCCGGCCAGCTCAGCCCGCCGGGCCCGACCTGGAAGATCAGCGCCAAATCCAGGTCCCCGCCGGCCCCCAGGCCCGCCACGGTCTGCTGCGG
>NZ_BAXF01000957.1:0-519 GCF_001310435.1 Arthrobacter sp. JCM 19049
GCTCCGGAGCCCGGGCCGAAGCGATCCTCAACCGTGCCGGGATTGACCCGCGCGAACGCGGCGAGAAACTGGACATCGACGGGTTCATCGCCATCGCCCGCGCCGCCGCAGAAGTCACCGACGCAGCGGATGAAACCCCATGAACGAACCCAAGAACTTCGTGATCGCCCACGCCCCGGGCAAGATCAACTGCTACTTCCGGGTCGGCCCGCCGCGTGAGGACGGGTACCACGACGTGGCCAGCCTCTACGTGGCGGTCTCCCTGTTCGAGGAGATCCGCGCAACCCTGCGCCAAGACGGCGAACTACACCTGCGCCTGGATGAGGCCTCCACGGTGGTCGACGAACCCGAAACCTTCCCGCTGGCCCGGGCAACCTGGTCCACCAGGCCGCACAGCTGCTGCGCGAACACGCCGGGGTGAACCTGGGGGCCGATCTGGAGATCCTCAAACGGGTGCCGATCGCCGGGGGCATGGGCGGCGGCTCCGCCGACGCCGCCGCCACCCTGGTGGCCTGCAAC
>NZ_BAXF01000958.1:0-518 GCF_001310435.1 Arthrobacter sp. JCM 19049
GAGGCAAGCGGCGTCGCGGTGCGCGCCCACTGCCTGAGCCTGGAGCACTCCACCGCGCTCGGCGAGCGCATGCTCACCGGTGAGGCCCGGCACACCCAGAGCGCCTCGGTGGACTACTACGATGTGGGGATCCGTGATCACCAGCAGGGCGATTCGCTGCGCCAGGTTCACTGGAAGCGACCGCCCGCCACGGCCGGCTGATGGTGCGCCAGGAAAACTATGTGGCCACCGCGCACAGCCTGATCGTGCTGGACCGGCGGCGCAGTGCCTGGCATGGCCCCGGGGATTTGAACCATGAGATCCCGCAGGCACCGGCGCCCCGCTAGCCAGCACGCTGCGCTTTGAAAAGGCCCTGTCCCTGTCCTGCAGCATCGGCGAGCTCTATGCCCGGCACGGCTACCAGCTGATGGTGCGAGATCTGGCCGGGCAGGAGCTGGACAACCGCGCCCGGCCCGTCCGGACGGGCCGGTGAGATCCCGTTCCCCGCAGGCGGCGGTGTCCGGCGCCTCTGCGCTGGA
>NZ_BAXF01000959.1:0-516 GCF_001310435.1 Arthrobacter sp. JCM 19049
CGTTCGGCTTCGGCGATGCGTTCGCGCACCGAGGCCAGGTTGTGCTGGAAGTCCTGCAGGTCTGCGCGTGCGCGGCGGCGCTGGAACCTGGCTGGGGTGCTGTCATGATGCGTGCTTCCTTCCCACGATGCTGGCCACGGTGCGGGCCCGGCGGCTCCGCCCACTGCCCTTCAGTCTAGGCACTCCCGGCGAAGAACCGGTTCCCCGAGGTCGCGGGGCTAAGCTGTGGGAAGAGCCGGCAGACCCAGCCGGCACGCCCCAGGCCCTGAGATGGAGGAAGCCTTGTCCCCCAAAGACCCGCAGACCATCGATGTGCGCCAGATCCCCAAGCCGCAGCGCCACGCCCGGATTTTCGAGCTTTTCGCCCGGTTGCAGACCGGTGAACAGCTGGTGCTGCTGGCCGATGATGAACCGCAGAACCTGCGCCGCGAGTTCGAGCGGGACCAGCCGGCGCCTTTGACTGGCAGGCCCGGGCCCTGGACCCTGGACAGTGGCGGGTGCTGCTCACACGGCTGG
>NZ_BAXF01000960.1:0-515 GCF_001310435.1 Arthrobacter sp. JCM 19049
CCGGCCAGCTGCCGTCGGTGAAGCACACGGCGGCCGGCCCGTCCCACGGCTCCATGAGCATCGCATGGTACTCGTAGAACGCCCGCAGATCCCGGTCCATGTGCTCATCGTGTTCCCAGCCTGCGGGATCATCATCATGATCGCCGCGGCCGGGTGCCGCCCGGAGAGCATCAGCAGTTCGGCGACCTCGTCGAAGCTAGTCGAGTCTGACGCGCCGGGCGTGCAGATCGGGAACAGCTCCTCGGGCACCTCCCCCAGCAGCTCGCTGGCCAGCTGGGACTGCCGGGCGCGCATCCAGTTGCGGTTGCCCTGCACGGTGTTGAACTCCCCGTTGTGGGCGATCGTGCGCAGCGGCTGGGCCAGCGGCCAGGAGGGGAAGGTGTTGGTGGAGAAGCGCGAATGCACGATCGCGCAGCGGGTGTCCAGCCGGGCGTCGGACAGGTCCGGGTAGAAGCGGTCCAGCTGCGCGGTGGAGACCATGCCCTTGTAGACCAGGGTGCCGCTGGCGAAGGAGG
>NZ_BAXF01000961.1:0-517 GCF_001310435.1 Arthrobacter sp. JCM 19049
GACAAAACTAACTCCTTGCGGTAGTGGTTGTTCGGTATTCTTGTGCCGCTGATCCTGGTCGGGGCTAGCCGACCCGGGCCAGCGCGGCTGCCAGCGACGTGGTGGAGCGCGCCACCCGGTAGGGGACGGTCACGCTGCGCCCGCCCCAGGATTCAATCAGCGGGGTTTCCGGCAGCGTCTGCGCGTCGTAGTCCCCGCCCTTGACCCAGATATCTGGCCGGATCTGTTCCAGCACCGCGTGCGGGGTGTCCTCGTCAAAGATCACCACCG
Organism: Arthrobacter sp. JCM 19049; assembly: GCF_001310435.1. Taxonomy (NCBI): domain Bacteria; kingdom Bacillati; phylum Actinomycetota; class Actinomycetes; order Micrococcales; family Micrococcaceae; genus Arthrobacter; species Arthrobacter sp. JCM 19049. The sequence goes on from NZ_BAXF01000961.1 coordinate 271, forward strand.
CGTCCACGCAGTCCAGGGCCAGCAGCAGCTCGGCCCGGTCGTCTCCGGCAATGATGGGTCGGGTGCTGCCCTTGAGCCGGCGCACCGACTCATCCGAGTTCAGCAGCACGATCAGGCAGTCACCCATCGCCCGGGCCTGCTGCAGGGTCCGGGTGTGCCCGGCGTGCAGCAGGTCAAAGCAGCCGCCGGTGGCGACCACGGTCCCCTCTGCACCGCGCACCTGTTCAATGACCCGCCACGGGTCCGG
>NZ_BAXF01000962.1:0-515 GCF_001310435.1 Arthrobacter sp. JCM 19049
CAGTGCGGCTGGTCCATGGCGTGGTTCTGGCCCGTGTCGATCCAGTGAATGTTCTGCCGGCCGAACCCGGCCAGCAATGCGCCCTTTTCCACCGAACTGTGGGCATAGCGGCTGGCGTAGACGATAAGGGGCGCTTCCTCAGCCTGCAGGCCGCCGCGGGCCAGGGCGAAATCGGTGGCGCGTTCCCGCGCGCACAGCAGCGCGATCAGGGTGCTGCTGGAGGCCGAATCCTGGATGGAGCCACGGAACTGCTCGGGCAGCCCAAAGAGCTGGCGGGTCCAGTCCACTACGGTCTGCTCGATCTCGGACAGGGCTGGGCTGGATTCCCAGGACAGGCCGAGCACTCCCAGCCCGGTGCACAGCATGTCCCCGAGCACCGAGGACAGCTCCGAGTTCGACGGGAAGAATCCGAAGAAGCTGGGGTGTTGCCAGTGGGTGAGCCCGGGCATCACGATGCGCTGCACGTCCTCTAGCAGCCCCGCCCCGCCGTCGCCCTCTTCCGGCGCCTGCGCGGG
>NZ_BAXF01000963.1:0-512 GCF_001310435.1 Arthrobacter sp. JCM 19049
GCCGCCGCCGGTGGCCTGGGCGGCTACTTCCGCCGCTGGCGATGGGCGCGACCTACCACGCCGAAACCAACTCCTACGCGCTGGGGCTGTGGCTGCTGGTGCTGGTGGGCACGTTCGCGCTGATTGTGGCCGGCATGCTGCGTGGCACCAAGGGCCGCGGCGGCATGTAACACCGGCCAGGCGCATGCCACATGGGCCTTTGCGGCTGACTTTGGGGTGCCAATGGGGGCATACTGGCGGTAGGCAACCGAAAGGACGCAGATGGCCCTGACCCCCGAAGCGCACCTGGAGTGGATCCTGGATCAGCTGGGCCCCCTGCCGGCCCGGCAACACAGCCTGGCCAACGGCTTCCACCACCTGTACGGCACCGTGCTGGCCGAGGACTTCGCCGCCCGCCACCCGCTGCCGCTGTGGGACAACTCGGCCATGGACGGGTACGCGGTGCGTGCCGCCGACACCCTCGGAGCCAGTGACAGCACGCCGGTCACCCTGCGCGTGCTGGGCGAAATCCC
>NZ_BAXF01000964.1:0-511 GCF_001310435.1 Arthrobacter sp. JCM 19049
AGGCCCCGGCCGCGCAGGCGGTGGACGCCCCCTCGGGCAGCGGCCGGGAATAAGCCCGCCCGGCCCCGGGTTGGCACCGACATGAGTGAACAACGTCTTCGCGTGGACATCTGGTCCGACATCGCCTGCCGTGGTGCTTCATCGGCAAGCGCCGCTTCGAGTCCGCGCTGCAGCAGCTGGACTTTGCCGACCAGGTCGACGTGCACTGGCACGCCTTCCAGCTGGACCCGAGCCTGCCCGAGCATTATGCGGGCACTGAACTTCAGTACCTCAGCGAGGTCAAGGGAATGCCGGCCGAGCAGGTGCAGGGCATGCTGGAGCACGTCACCGACCAGGCCGCCGGTGAGGGGCTGTCCTACGACTTTGAGAAACTGCGTCCGGCCAATTCGTTCAACGCGCTGCGGCTGCTTCAGTTCGCCAAGCAGCAGGGGCAGGGCTCGGCGATGAAGGAGGCGCTGCTCTCGGCGCACTTCGAGCGCGGCCTGGACACCGGCGACCGGGAAACCCTGGC
>NZ_BAXF01000965.1:0-513 GCF_001310435.1 Arthrobacter sp. JCM 19049
GAACCGGACCCGCAGTTCCCCACCGTCGCGTTCCCGAACCCTGAGGAGCCCGGGGCCATCGACCTGTCCCTGCAGCTGGCCCAGCGGCCTGGAGGCGGACCTGGTGATCGCCAACGACCCGGACGCGGACCGCTGCGCCGCTGCGGTGCACACCGAGTCCGGATGGCGGATGCTGCGCGGGGACGAGGTGGGATGGCTGCTGGGCGACTACCTGGCACCGCGCCTGCCCGAGGGCGCGGTGCTGGCCAACTCGATTGTTTCCTCCCGGATGCTGGGCTCGATCGCGGCCGCCGCCGGACGCCCACATGCCCAGACGCTGACCGGTTTCAAGTGGATCTCCCGGGTTCCGCACCTGGGCTTCGGCTACGAGGAGGCCCTGGGCTACTGCGTGGCCCCGGAACTGGTGCGGGACAAGGACGGGATATCGGCCGGGCTGGTGCTGGCCGAAATGGCCAGCGAGCTGAAGGCCGCCGGTTCGAGCCTGGCCCGGCGCCTGGAGGAACTGGCCGCGGC
>NZ_BAXF01000966.1:0-507 GCF_001310435.1 Arthrobacter sp. JCM 19049
GCCCTGCAGTGCGAGCGCCAACCGGCCGGTTGCGGGCAGTGCACCGCCTGCGTGCAGGTCCTGGAGGCACCCACCGGATGTGGACTTCATCTCCACCCACAAGGTCGCCTACCAGATCGAGGACGTGCGCCAGCTGATCACCCGCGCCCAGGAAAGCGCGCGCACCGGCGCTGGCGGATCATCATCATTGAGGACGCGGACCGGATGACCGAGCGCACCACCAATGTGCTGCTCAAGGCCATCGAGGAGCCGCCGGCACGCACCCTGTGGTTCCTGTGCGCCCCCTCCCCCGCCGATGTGCTGGTCACCATCCGCTCCCGCTGCCGCGCGGTGAATCTGTCCATCCCTTCCGTGGATGAGGTCGCTGATCTGCTGGTGCGCCGCGACGGCTGAGCCAGGAGCAGGCCCACTTCGCCGCCCGCGTCTCCCAATCCCACATTGGGGTGGCCCGGATGCTGGCCCGGGACGAACAGGCCCGCTCCCGGCGCGAGGAGGTCATCAGCTGCC
>NZ_BAXF01000967.1:0-507 GCF_001310435.1 Arthrobacter sp. JCM 19049
CGATCCGGCTGGCACCCTTGGGACCGATGCCCGAGACCTTGGTGAACGCGGCGGTGTCCTTCGTGTTGGCCGCCACGCGCACCTGCTCGGGGCTGTGCACGGCCAGGATCGCCAATCCGGTGCGCGGGCCGATCCCGGACACGGAGGTGAGCACCTCGAAGACCTCGCGCTCCTCGGCCGAGGCGAAGCCGTAGAGGGTCATCGAGTCCTCACGGACCACCAGGGAGGTGTAGACGGTGGCCTGGCTGCCGACCTGCAGGCCCGAGAGCGTTTGGGGGGTGGCGTTGATGAGCATCCCGAACCCGTTGACGTTGATGACCGCGTTGTTCAGGGCCACGGCCTCAACCCGGCCGGACAGTGAGCTGATCATGCCACTCCTTTGCATACCTTGTCGACATCCCCAGCATATCGAAGATATGTACGAATATCGATTAGCGTCCGGTGCCGCGGCGCTTGGCCGAGGCCTCCGCGGCGATCCAGGCCTGCTGGGCGGTGGTCAGCTGGGTG
>NZ_BAXF01000968.1:0-502 GCF_001310435.1 Arthrobacter sp. JCM 19049
GCCATCCGGGAGGGATCCGGGTCATCAGCGCGGTCGCCTCGGGCCAGTCCGGCCCCTTCGATCCGGGAGCGCCAACGCTGCACCCGGGCCTGGGCCTGCTGGAGCAGTTCGTCGGTCCAGAACCAGTCGGTGCGGTAGTGCTGGCCCAGCAGCACGGTGCGGATTGCCACGGGCTCCACCCCGGACTCACGCAGCTTGGAGACCAGCACCAGGTTGCCCAGGGACTTGCTCATCTTCTGACCGTCCAGGCCCACCATGCCGGTGTGCACGTACAGTTCGGCCAGCGGCTTGCCGTCGGCGGCCGAGGCATGGGCGGCGGAGAATTCGTGGTGCGGGAAGATCAGGTCGCTGCCCCCGCCCTGCACGGTGAACGGGGCCGGCAGGGTGGAGCGGGCAATGATCGAACACTCAATGTGCCAGCCGGGCGGCCGGCGCCAGGGTGCCCCCATCCCAGGAGGGCTCTCCATCACGGCAGCACGCCACAGCAGCGGTCAGCGGATCG
>NZ_BAXF01000969.1:0-504 GCF_001310435.1 Arthrobacter sp. JCM 19049
ATCGCCATGGTCATCCCGCGGTCCTTGAAGGAGCCGGTGGGGTTCATCCCCTCCACCTTCAGGTACACCTGGTTGCCGGTGTGCTGGCTCAGGGCCGGGGCGTGCACCAGCGGGGTGCCGCCCTCGCCCAGGGTGATCACCCGGGTCGCTTCGGTCACCGGCAGGCGGTCGGCGTATTCGCGGATCACTCCGCGCCACTGATGGGCCACGTTAGTTTCCTTCAACTCTCAAAACGGATGTTACGGATGCCACGGTGTCCAGCGCCCCCAGGGCCTGGACGGTGGAGCTCAGCGCCGCCTCGGCGCCCGGTGGGTGAGGATGCGCAGGTGCGCGCTGCCGTCGTCGGCGGCGGACTGGTCATCGCCTCGATCGAGACCCCGTGCTCGGCGAACACGGTGGCGATCCTGGCCAGCATCCCGGGCTGGTCGCTGACCGACAGGCCAATCCAGTAGCGGGTGTCGATGTGCGCGAAGTCCACCAGCGTGGCGGGGCTGGTGTGCGAGC
>NZ_BAXF01000970.1:0-503 GCF_001310435.1 Arthrobacter sp. JCM 19049
GCCAGTGCTTGGACAGGGTTGCGGTGACCAGCACGTGGGCGCTGTGCTGCAGCCCGGCAGCACGCACTGCGCTGCCGCCGGGGGTGGCCGCCAGGGAGTGCGCCTCGTCAACCACCAGCAACGCACCGTACTCTTGGCATAAGCGGGCCGCAGCGCCCAGGTCGGCACTGTCCCCCAACACCGAGTACAGGGACTCAACCACCACCGCCACCCGTAAGGGGCCCGGCTTGCCCGGGCCTGCTGCCGCTGTTCCTCCAGGATCCGTCTCATCCCAGCCAAGTCATTGTGCCCGGCGGTGCGCACCGCGGCCCCGGAAAGCCGCGCCGTCCACCAGGCTCGCATGGGCGTGGGCGTCGAGGATGAACAGACTGCCAGGGCCGCCCAGTGCCTGCAACAGGCCCAGGTTGGCGGTATACCCGCTGGAGAACACCAAAGCGGCATCCCGTCCGGTGTAGCGGCACAAGGCGTCTTCCAGCTCCCGGTGCACCGGCAGCGTGCCGGTG
>NZ_BAXF01000971.1:0-500 GCF_001310435.1 Arthrobacter sp. JCM 19049
CCCCGCGCAGCCGCACGGCGGTGCGCAGCGAGGTGTCGTGGCTGATTGCCTGCAGCGCCCCCACCGGGTCGGCCAACTCCAGGTCCGGGGCCTGGCCAGCCTCGATCAGCGAGAGCACCAGGTTGGTGGTGCCCACCCGGAGCAGCGTGGAGACCTGGCCCAGGTTCGCGTCCCCAATGATCACGTGCAGCCGGCGGTACTTCTCCCAGTTGGCGTGCGGTTCATCCGGGTGTTGATGATCGGGCGGTTGATGGTGGTTTCCAGCCCCACCTCGGCCTCGAAGAAGTCCGCGCGCTGGGAGATCTGGAAGTCGGCGCCCCCACCGAGCTGGCCGCGGCCCACCCGTCCGGCGCCGCAGATGATCTGGCGGCTGGCGAAGAACGGGGTCAGGCCCTCGACCAGGCGGGCGAAGTCGATTTCGCGGGGCACCAGGTAGTTCTCGTGCGCCCCGTAGGAGACGGACTTGTTGTCGGTGTTGTTCTTGTACAGCAGCAGTTCCC
>NZ_BAXF01000972.1:0-502 GCF_001310435.1 Arthrobacter sp. JCM 19049
CGGCCCAGCGCCGGGGCCGAAACCACTCCCAGCACCGGCTCATCGTCGATCAGCAGGGCGATCAGCGTGGCCCACACCGGGACCTTGCGCACAAAGTTCTTCGTCCCGTCGATCGGGTCGATCACCCAACGCCGGGCCGAGGAGCCGTGCACGCCAAATTCCTCCCCGTGCACCGCATCCCCGGGACGCTGGGCGGCCAGCTCGGCCAGGATCAGCCGTTCGGCGCCGCGGTCGGCGTCGGAGACCGGGGTCATGTCCGGCTTCGTTTCCACCTTCAGGTCGTTGGAGTGGTAGCGCGCCAGGGTCAGCGCGTCGACCTTGTCGGCCAGCGCGAGGGCGAAGGACAGGTCCTCATCCAGGGTGTAGTTCATGGCGTGGTGGTGCTACTGGGCACCGAGCTCCTTTTCGTGGGTGGTTTCCCCGGTGGTGACCAGCCGGCGGTAGGATTCGAGCCGGGCGGGCGGCCGAGGCCGGGGCGTCGGGGGAGTACGCCCAGGCCTGC